>JAAXHF010000124.1 GCA_012271025.1 Deltaproteobacteria bacterium
GTATCCGGCACGGCGTGGGTGGTGTGTGTTCATGGGCCTTGGGACGAACGCTGTTTCAGCCACTATGGCAGGTTTTGGCCTGGAATCCAATCTGCCCGGCACGGTCTGGTAATCGCTTGCCCCAGGGCTGGAAACCTTCTATGTATGCGGGCGTATCTGAACCGGGAGCCACGCCGAGGAGCCGCATGGACTACCCCAACCCCCTTCCCGTCGAAGTCTTTCCGGTTGGGGTCGAAAACGACACCCGCCTGTATATGCGTGACCCGCTGCAGTACGCGCCCCAGCCGCTGGTGTTCCCCCAGATCACCTCCTTCGTCCTCAGCCATTTCGACGGCCAGCACTCGCTGGTGGATATCCAAGAGGCGTTTGCCCGCAAATTCAGCCAGGTGCTGCCCGGCGAGCAGCTGCGGCAACTGATCGAACAGCTCGACGCCCACTATTACCTGGACAACGAGCGCTTTGCCCGGCTCCAACAGGATACCCTGAAAGCCTTTCGTCAGGCCCCGGTGCGCGACATGGCCCACGCCGATACGTGCTACTCTTCCCAGGCCGACGAATTCAGCCAGCAGCTCAGCGGCTTTTTCTCCGGGGATGAGGGGCCGGGCCTGCCCAACGCTGCGGCTCAGTCCCAGCCTCCGCTGCGCGGCCTGATTGCCCCCCATATTGACCTGCGGGTTGGCGGCCCGACCTACGCCTGGGCCTACAAGGAGTTGGCCGAGCGGTGTGAGGCCGACCTCTTCGTCGTGTTGGGCACCTCCCACCACGGCTCCGACTCTCTGTTTGTCTCGACGCGCAAAGACTATGACACGCCGCTCGGCCCGGTCAAAACCGACCAGGACTTTCTGCACGCCCTGCAGGCCAATTACGACCAAGACCTGTTTGCCGATGAGCTGTTGCACCGCACCGAGCACTCGCTCGAATTCCAGATGCTGTTCCTGCAATACGTGCTGGCCGACAGGCGGGACTTTACGGTCGTGCCGATCCTGGTGTCGTCTTTTCACCATATGACCATGACCAGGACGCCACCGACTGAGACCCCCCGGGTGGCGGATTTTCTGACCGGCCTGCACAAGACGATTGCCGACAGCCGGCGCTCGGTGTGCGTAGTGGCCGGAGTGGACTTTGCCCATGTGGGACACAAGTTCGGCGATCCGGGCGAGCTGACTCAGGATTTTCTGGACTGGGTGGAGGCCGAAGACCGACGGCTGATCCAGGCTCTGGAAAACGTCGATCCGGGCGATTTCTTTGACCAGATCGCCAAAGACGCCGATAAGCGCCGGGTGTGTGGTTTTGCGCCCATGTATACCATGTTGCATCTGCTCGATGCCGAACGCGGCACACTCCTCAAATATGACCGCTCGATTGACCGCCAGACCCAGTCGTCGGTCAGCTTTGCCAGTCTGGCCTTCTACTGAGCACGGGCTGAGCGACTCTGCCCCTCATAGCTGATCCGATACACCACATCGGCTCGGTCATCCGAGACCAACAGCGCGCCGTCGGGCATGACCAGCACATCGGCCGGGCGGCCCCAAGCCGAGCGACCCTGCAACCAGCCCTGGGCAAACACCTCGTACGAGATTGGCGCGTTGTCCTTCAGCCGGACCAGGCTGATCCGGTAGCCAATCGGGTCGCTGCGGTTCCAGGAGCCGTGCTCGGCAATGAAGATCTGGTTGCGATAGGCGGCCGGGAACATCGTGCCGGTATAAAAGCGCATACCAACCGCCGCAACATGGGGGCCGAGTTCCTGGGCCGTGCCGGTAAAATCGCCGCACGGCCGGCTGCGGCCAAACTCCGGGTCGGGAATACGGCCGGCGTGACAGTACGGAAAACCAAAATGCAGACCCGCTTGGGGGGCGCGGTTCAGCTCGTCCGGGGGCACATCATCGCCCAGGTTGTCGCGTCCGTTATCGGTAAACCACAGCTCCTTGGTGTGCGGGTGCCAATCAAATCCGACCGTATTTCTGATCCCCCGGGCAAAGACCTCGACCTCGCTGCCATCGGCGTTCATGCGCAGCAGCGAGGCGTAGCGTTCGTCCGCCCGGGTGCACACATTACACGGCGCGCCGACCGGCACGTAGAGCTTGCCGTCCGGTCCAAAGCCGATGAATTTCCAGCCGTGCCAGCGGTCGGTCGGCAGCCCGCCGTTGACCACCACCGGCTGGGGCGGGTTGTCGAGCCGCGCCTCAATATCGTCAAAGCGCAGGATACGGTGGATTTCCGCTACATACAGGGCTCCATCACGGAAGGCCACGCCGTTTGGCGCAAACAGGCCGTCGGCCAGACGCACGACTTTCTCGGCCTTGTGATCGGCGTCGCCATCGACCAGCGCATACACGCTGCCCTCGGAGCGGGTGCCGACAAAAACCGTTCCCCCCTCACCGAGTGCCAGGGAGCGGGCGTTGGGCACATGGGATGCGTACAGGCTGATCGAAAAGCCGTCCGGCAGCCGAATCAGGCTGAGACTGTCCGACGATTCGCTGCGGCTCGAGGTGCAGGCGACAAGGCTGACAAGGGCGGCCACACCCACCCATACGGACAATGGTGACGAGAGAGACATAGCGATCTTTCGAAGAACAGGGCCGAGTGTGGCACGCTCGGGCGTGTCTATCAAGTGACGGCAGGCTGTTGATTCGCCTTTTGTTCGCTGGCATAAGGGAGAGGTGAGGAGGGTGGCATGATTTTGACCCGCAGACAGAGAGAGATTTGGGAGTATCTGAACGCCTACGCCGACAGCCACGGCTACGCGCCAACCCTGGAAGAGATTGGGGCGCATTTCGGGCTGTCTTCGCTGGCCACCGTCCATAAGCATCTGAGCAACCTGGAGCGCAAGGGGGTGATCGCCCGCAAGTGGAACCTGAGCCGGGCGATCGAACTGACGCCGCCCCAGGAAACGGCTCAGGCCCTGGAACTGCCGCTCCTTGGTCAGGTCGCGGCCGGGGTGCCGATTGAGGCGGTGGAAACCCGGGACGCTCTGGCCGTTCCGGCCGACCTGGTCCGGCGGCCCCACGAAGCCTTCGCCCTGCGGGTCACCGGCCGCTCGATGATTGACGAGGGCATCCTGGACGGGGATTTCATCGTCGTTGAGCAGCGCCCCAGCGCCGAGAGCGGGGAGACGGTTGTGGCCCTGATTCAGGGCGAGGCTACGGTCAAAAAGTTCTACCCCGAACCGGGCGGTCGCATTCGCCTGCAGCCCGCCAATCCCGAGATGGAGCCGATTGTGGTTGACGCGACCGAGGTCGAGATTCAGGGTGTGGTCAGCGCGGTGCTGCGGAAGTACAAGTAGGAGCACCAGCCGCGCCCCCGCCTTGGCTGAGCGCCATGTCTTTCTCCCTGTACGTCCACATTCCCTACTGTCTGGTCAAGTGTCCCTACTGCGATTTTAATGCCTATGGCGGGCGCAGCTGGCCGGAAGAGCGCTATGTCGACGCCTTGTGCGCCGAACTCCGCCACGCGGTCGCGCAGCCGGCCTGGCGGGCCGAGCCGATTGAGACGGTCTACTTTGGCGGCGGAACGCCATCGCTGTTTGCCCCGGCCTCAATTGAGCGTTTTCTGCGGCTGGTGGCCCAGCTGTGCCCGCTTGCCGCACAAGCCGAAATCAGTCTCGAAGCCGACCCGGCCTCGGTCAGTCGGGACAGCCTCGCAGGTTTTGGGGCTGGTCGGGTCAACCGGCTGAGCTTCGGCGTCCAGTCCTTCCAGTCCGGGCTGCTGAAAACTCTGGGGCGCCTGCACCGTGGCTCCGACGCCCAGCGGGCCATAAGCTGGGCGCGTCAGGCCGGTTTTGCCAACCTGAATCTCGATCTCATGTTTGGCGTACCGGGCCAGACCCTGGCCCGGCTGGAGGCTGATCTGGAACAGGTTTTTGCCTGTCGGCCCGAGCATATCTCGATATACAACCTGAGCTATGAAGAGGGCACGCCGTTTTTTGTGTGGCGCCAGACCGGTCGCTTGCGGCCGCTTGACGAAGAGCTGGAAGTGGCCATGCTGGAGCTGATTCAAGACCGCTGCCTGAGCCACGGCTACCACCAGTATGAGATTTCCAACTTCGCCCGCCCGGGCTTCGCCTCCCAACATAATCGGCGCTACTGGACCGGCCACAGTTACCTTGGTCTGGGCGCCGGGGCGCACTCGTTTTGCCGGGAACCGGGCTGGGGCAGACGCTGGAGTAATGAGGCCAGTCCGCGGACCTATATGGACACAGTCCTGTCGGGCGGAGAAGCGCGCTGCTTTGCAGAGGACCTGAGCCAGGACCAGGCTCGGACCGAGTTCATGTTTCTCAGCCTGCGCCAGCTCGACGGCTTCGCGCCCGAGACCTTTGCCACCCGGTTTGGCTTGAGTCTGGAGGCCGCCTTTCCCCAGCTGCACGATCTGATCGATGCCGGTCTGCTGCACCACGCGGCCGGGCGGCTGAAACTCACCCGGCGGGGGCTGCTGATCGCCGATACGGTGTTTGCGGCCTTTGCGTAAAAGCGGCCGACCGATTCAGGGCTGGGAGAAGTACTCGTACAACACCTGCATATACGGCCCGCACGCGCGCCGGGCTTTGACGAAGTCCCGCGCCTCTTCCAGCCCCAGGCCGTGATGGGCGTGCAGATAGGCAATGGCCAGGGTCGGCGCCCGGTTACAGCCCGCGTTGCAGTGCACAAAAACCGACTGGCCGGCTTGGACAAAGCCGTGCAGCGCGTCCAGGGCCTGGCCCAGGCTGGCGGCTAGGCTCTGACAGTTGAAGTCGGCGACCGGCACCCGACAGAAGGCGATCCGGTGCTGGGTGTAAGCCGCGTCCAGGACGGGCAGACTGAGCTGGTGGAGCGTCAGATCGTCGTCGTCTTGCAGGCTTAAGATGGCGCCAATCCCGAACTCGTCGTGCAGCCACGCAATGTCTTCAAGGCGGGGGTATTCGCCGACGAACAGGCCGGGAAGCAGCTCACACACCTCGGGCCGTCGGTCACGGACAGGTGCGCCCGCAGCGGAAAAAGGGTCGTAAAAATCAGCCATGGCGGCAGGCTAGAGGAGCGTACCCGGCGGGTCAAGACGAGCCCGGATCACGCCTCGGTCGAGAGGCTTGCCAGGACCGGGGTATTTCCGCTAGGTATAGGAAGCCAAGACGTTGCAAGCACGATGCCCATTCCCAAAAAGGAGGATTTGACATGAGCGCAGACAACGAAAAACTGGTCACTGACTTTTGTCAGGCGTGGTCAACCAAGAACGCCGACGAGGTGTTGAGCTACCTCGCGGAAGACTGCTTCTACCATAATATCCCGATGGAGCCGATGGTCGGCCACGACGCGATTCGGAAGTTTGTTGAACCCTTTCTGCGTGGCGCGGACAGCGTACAGTTCGACATCTTGCACACCACTTCGGCCGGTAATGTCGTCATGAATGAACGGGTGGACCACTTTGTCATGGGCGAAAAGAAGCTCTCGCTGCCGGTGGCCGGGGTGTTTGAAATCCAGAATGGCAAGATTGCGTCGTGGCGCGATTACTTCGATCTTGACACATTCAACAAGCAGATGAACGGCTGAGGGTATCGCCCCCGAACGTTCCTAGGCAAGAAAGGCCGATATATGGATAAATTTGTTCCCGGGCTCGAAGGTGTGCCCATTATGGAATCGCAGGTTGGCTTTATCGACGGACAGCAAGGCGTCCTCGAATACCGCGGCATTCCGATTGAGGAACTGGCGGAAAAAAGCTCCTACGAGGAAGTGTCGTACTTGTTGTTGTGGGGAAAGCTGCCCACGCGCCAAGAGTTGGAGAAATTCGATCACGACCTCCGCACCCATCGGCGGATCAAATATCGGGTCGTCGATCTACTCAAATCGTTCCCGGAAAATGGCCATCCCATGGACGCGCTGCAATCGGTGGTGGCGGCCCTGGGCATGTTCTACCCGGCAAAAGACGTGGCCAACCAGGAGCAGAACTACTGGTCAATCGTGCGTCTGATCGCCAAGATGCCGACGATTGTGGCCGCCTTTGAGCGCATGCGTCACGGCGACGAGCCGGTCAAACCCCGCGATGACCTGTCCCATGCGGCCAACTTCATGTGGATGTTGACCGAAAAAGAGCCCGACCCGCTGGAAGCCCACATCATGGACGTGTGTCTGATTCTGCACGCCGAGCATACCATGAACGCCTCGACCTTCAGCGGCTTGGTGGTCGGCTCGACCCTGGCCGATCCGTATACCATGGTGTCGTCGGCCATCGGCGCCCTGACCGGTCCCCTGCACGGCGGGGCGAACGAGCAGGCGCTGCGTATGTTCCGCGAAATCGGCACGCTCGACCAGGTCCGCCCCTATATCGAGGCCAAGCTCAAGGCCAAGGCCAAGATCATGGGCGTCGGGCATCGCGTGTACAAGGTCAAAGATCCGCGCGCCTACGCCTTGCAGGGTTTGGCCCAGAACCTGTTTGAGCAAAAGGGCGAGCACCCCCTGTACAAGGTTGCCCAAGAGGTGGAAACCGTCATTGGCAAACACGTCGGCCGCAAAGGCATCGCCTCAAACGTCGATTTTTACTCCGGGGTGGTGTACGACAAGCTCGGTATCCCAATTGACCAGTTTACCCCCATCTTTGCCATTGCGCGGGTGGCCGGCTGGCTGGCCCACTGGGTCGAGCAGCTGCCCAACAACCGGATCTTCCGCCCCACCCAGATCTACACCGGCGACCACGCCGCCCCCTATGTGCAGAAAGACAGTCGCTAGTGGCTAGTGGTTAGTGGCTAGACTAACCACTAGCCACTAAAAACTAGCCACTGATGGATTGGCACAGTTCAGCGGTGCCTGTCCGTGCCTGACCCGATTCACATTCTCGGCCACCCTTTTGCCGATGCCTCCTAGGCTCAGGTCGGTGGCGCCGCCGAAGTGCGGGGTGGCAATCACGTTATACGAAAAGATCGGGTCGGTCGGATCGAACGGTTCCTGCCAGAACACGTCGAGGCCGGCGCCGGCGATCCGCCCGTCTTTGAGCGCGGCCAAAAAGGCGTCGTAGTCCAGGACCGGGCCGCGCGCCACGTTGATGATGAACGCGCCGGGTTTCATGCAGGCAAACTCGGCAGCGCCGATCAGGCCACGCGTCTCGTCGTTCAGGGGGGGCGCGACAATGACAAAATCGGCCTGGCCCAGCACCTCGTGCAGGTCGTCGAGCCGACCGTGAAAATCAACCCGGATGGCATTTTCTTCGGGCGTGCCTTTGGGGCCGCGTTTGGAGACGGCCAGGATTTTGTCCATTTCAAAGCCGGCCAGACGACGGGCAACCTCGCGGCCGATGCCGCCATAACCGATGATCGCGGCGGTACGGCCCTTGAGGGTGCTGCCCATGGGCGTACCGAGCCTTTTTTGGGCGATGCTCTCCTGAGCCCGGGGGTAGTGGCGAGCCAGGGCGAGCATGAAAAACAGACTCAGTTCGGCCACCGATTCGGCATTTCCGGTGCCCGCACTGGGCACATTGGCGACGTATACCCCGGCCTGGGTGGCGGCCGGAATATCGACCGAATCCAGGCCGGCGCCGTACTGCTGGACCAGCTTGAGCGTCGACGAGGTAAAGGCTGCGGGACCGATTGGTGACACCGTCGGAATCAGCACATCGGCCTGCTGGGCCACCTCGGCGACCTGTTCGGGCGCGCAGTCCAATATCTCGTCGTCCGGCAGCTCCTTTTGCAGAACGTTCCTGATATAGGCCAATCCCTGACGACAGAAATAAATACGCATGGTCGTTCTTCCCTTGATCGTTGGGGGTGCGTGACAGATAATGGGCCGCCTGAGTACGAAAGGAAACGTGGCAACAGATTCCTGCGATTGGAGATCACGTTTCCTTTTGAAGGAGGCATCACTATGGATTACAGTCGTTATCATCACCTGAGCGCCGAACGCAAGGATAAGATTCTGACCCTGGCCTTTAACCGGCCGGACTCCTTGAACGCCATCAATGCCGAGCTGCATACCGAGCTGTCGCACATCTTTGCCGATATCGCCCACGACCAGGAGACCGAGGTGGTGATTCTGACCGGCAAGGGCCGGGCTTTCTGTGCCGGCGGAGATATCAAGTGGTTTCAGGACATGACCGGACCGCAGCTCGACGCCCTGTTCGCCGAGGCGCGCAAGATCATCATCGACATGCTGGAGGTCGAGCAGCCGATCATCGCCGCGATCAACGGTCCGGCGACCGGCCTGGGCGCGACCCTGGCCCTGTTCTGTGACGTGATCTATGCCGCCGAAAACGCCAGGATCGGCGATCCGCACGTCCGGGTCGGGGTCGTTGCCGGTGACGGCGGGGCGATCATCTGGCCGTGGCTGGTCGGCGCGGCCCGGGCCAAGGAGTTTCTGATGACCGGCGACCTGGTGAGCGCCGAAGAGGCCGAACGCATCGGGCTGGTGAACCATGTGGTGCCCAAGGAGGAACTGATGGACCGGGCGACCGCGTTTGCCACCCGCCTGGCCAACGGTCCCAGCAAGGCGATTCGCTGGACCAAAGTGTCGGTCAATAAGATTCTGCGCGACACGGCCAACCTCGTCCTGGACACCTCCCTGGCTCTGGAGAAGCACTGCTTCCATACCGAGGATCATCAAGAGGCCATTCGCTCCTTTGTAGAAAAGCGCGAGCCCAAATTCAGCGGCAAGTAGAAGGTAACCCTTCGACTCCGCAGGCTACGCTCAGGGCCGACGTAGTTTTTAGTAGTCAGTTGCCAGTTTCTAGTCTAAAAACTAAAAACTGCCTACTAGAAACTGCCGACAAGGGGGTAGGCGGGTCGAAGTCGAAGCAAAGGAGCCCCGATGAGCCAGACACCCAACCCGCTCGGCAGCCTGCTCGACTTCTCCGGCAAAACCGCTCTGGTCGCCGGCGTGCTGGACGAACACTCGATCGGCTGGCCGATTGCCAAGCTGCTCAACGACGGCGGGGCACGGGTCGCCCTGTCGATTCAGCGCAAAGCCGTGCGCCGCATGCTGGGCACGATCCCCAAGCAACTCAACAATCCGCTCATCCTGGAGTGCGACGTGAGCAAGGACGAACAGCTCAAGCGGTTGTTTGACGAGTTGGGCCGGGAATTCGGTCGGCTCGATTTCCTCATCCACTCCGTCGCCTACGCCCCGCCGCAGTCTTTTCAGCGGCGTTTCCTGGACATCGGGCGGGCCGACTTTCAGCTGGCCATGGACGTGAGCGCCTACTCGCTGATCGGGCTGGCCCACGGGGCCTTCCCATTGATGAAGGAGCGGGGCGGTTGCATTCTGGCCATGACCTATTATGCCGGAGAGAAGGTCATCCCCGGCTACCAGCTGATGAGCATTACCAAGGCGGCGCTCGACAATATCATCAGGAATCTGGCCTACGATCTGGCCCCCCACCGCATTCGGGTCAACGGCCTGTCTCCCGGTCCGACCGCCACCAAGGCCGGGACCAGCATCCCCGGCTTTGACATCATGCAGGACCACATGAAGCAGTTTGCGCCCCTGCAAACAGAAATCCTGAACTCCGATACGGGCAAGGCCGCGCTGTTTCTGTGCAGCCCGCTGGCCGAGAAGATTACCGGAGAGATTGTCCATATTGACGGCGGCTACAACATTCTCGGCATGTCGGTCCAGCGGCCGCCGGTCGAATAAACAGGAGGACACACCGTGCAGACTGTTGATCCCAGCGCAGTCGGGATGGACCCCGAGCGTATCGAGCATCTGTTTGGGCATATTGAAAAAATGAGAGCTGAGGGCTGGCTGTTCGGCGGTGCCTTTCTGCTGGCCCGGCGCGGCAAGATCGCAGCCGCCCGTGGGGTCGGACAGGTGGAACCGGACAAGGGTCGGCCGGCCAGGGTTGACGATATTTTCTGTCAGTTCTCGACCACCAAGCCGATTACGGCGACCATGCTGTTGATGAAGGCCGACCGGGGCGAGGTGCAGCTGTACGAGAAGGTGTCGGCCTATATCCCCGAGTTCGGAGCGGCCGGCAAACGCCATATTACGGTCGCCCAGGTGCTGACCCATACCGCCGGCTTTCCGACCATGCCGCTGGACTGGCCGATGGCCAAATGGGCCGACTGGGACGCGACCATCGCCCGGCTGTGCGCCCAGCCCCTGGAACACGAGCCGGGCGCGGCCGTCCACTACCACGCGCTGACCGGCTCGTGGATTCTGGCCGAGATCGCCCGGCGGGTGGACGGCGGTTCGCGCAGTTTTGCCCAGATGTGTGAGGACGATCTGTACCGGCCGCTGGGCATGCACGACTCCCACATGGGCGTCCGGCCCGATATGTACGAACGGCGGGTTCCGCTCCAGGCCCTGGACGAGGGTGGGGCGCCGTTTCCCATGGCCTTTCTGGAAGCCTTCAACCGGCCCGAGATTCAAAGCGCGGCTATCCCCGGCGGGGGATCGTACTCAAGCGTGAGCGATATGGCCCGCTTCTACCAGATGTGGCTGAACCACGGTGCGCTTGACGGCGTGCGGTTGCTGAGTCCGGCTATGGTCGAGTTGGCCACCACGATCCACACCGGAGACCTGGAGGATCGCCTGTTGGAGCCCATTCGGGTCGCCCGCCAGTGGCCCAAGGCGCCGGCCAACAGAGGGCTCGGCTTCTGGCTGCGCGGCAGCGGGATTTTCCCCACCTACTTTGGCTCCCTGGCCTCGCCCCGCACCTTTGGCCACGCCGGCGCGAGCAGCATCATGGCCTGGGCCGACCCGGCCCGCGAGCTGATTTTCGTCGGCATGACGAGCGGCCTCATCGAGGAGCCGCGGAGCATCACCCGTTGGCATGTCCTGTCCGACCTGGCCCAGGCGTGCGTGGTGGAGTGATGGCAGGCAGACCGATCCCGCGTGCGTCTATCCTGATCGGGCTGCTCTTGGCAGGGCTGGCAGTCGGAAACTCTCTGCTTTTACCCGCCGGCGCGCTGGCCGTGTACTTTGTCGGCGCTCCCCTTGGGGTGGCCCTTGTCCTCCTGCTGACCCTGCCGCGGCTGCTTAGCGTAGCTGGCCAGCCGCAGGCGCCAAGTGCGGCTCCGGCCGAGACCCAAGACTCTGCTCGGCCGCTGAAACCCGACTCGGACGCCGCCGTCCAACTCCTGGCCCTGTTGCAGCGGGACGGCCGCTTGGTTGATTTTCTGCGGGAGGACATTCAGTCCTATGACGACGCCCAGATCGGCGCCGCTGTCCGTACCATTCACCAAGCCTGTCGTCAGGTCCTGACCGAACACCTTCAGTTGGAGCCTGTCCTCAGCGGACGGGAAGGGGACGAGGTCACCGTTCCGCACGGCTTCGATCCTTCAGCCATTCGTCTGACCGGCAACATCAGCGGCCAACCCCCGTTCCGTGGAGCGCTGCGGCACGCCGGCTGGCGGGCCAGCCGGGTCACGCTGCCGGACCAGCCGACAGGACAGGACCCGCGCATTGTTGCCCCCGCCGAAGTCGAGATTGAATAACCCCCTCCTATGACATCCTCCCGCTACATCGTCGGCATTGATCTCGGCACTACCAACTGCGTCGTCGCCTACGTCGATACCCAGCCGGCGGAGACGCAACCGCCCGCCATTCGGCTGTTCCAGATTCCCCAGCTGGTGACGCCCGGCAACGTGGAAGAGCGCGCCTTGCTGCCGTCTTTTTTGTATCTGCCCAGCGCGCAGGAACTCCCCCACGGGAGTCTGGTTCTGCCCTGGACGGACGAGCTGTCTTTTGCGGTCGGCACCTTTGCGCGAACCCGAGGCGTGGAAGTTCCCGGGCGGCTGATCTCGTCGGCAAAGTCGTGGCTGTCGCATGCCGGTGTTGATCGGACCGCCCCGATTTTGCCGTGGACAGGCGAGACGAACAAGACTGAGCTGCAAAAAATGTCTCCGCTGGAAGTCTCGGCTCAGTATTTACGGCATATCCGCCAGGCCTGGAATGCGGGTATGGCCCAGGACAATCCACACAACAGATTGGAGAACCAGGAGGTCTTTCTGACCGTGCCGGCCTCTTTTGATGCGGCGGCTCGCGAGCTGACCGTCCAGGCTGCCGAGCAGGCCGGCCTGCCGTCGGTGAGCTTGCTCGAAGAACCCCAAGCCGCGTGCTACGCCTGGATTGAGGCCACTGGTGACCGGTGGCGCAAACACGTCCGGGTCGGGGATGTGATCCTGGTGTGCGATGTGGGTGGAGGAACGACCGATTTGAGCCTGATCGCGGTATCGGAAGAGGCTGGCGAGCTGGTGCTCAACCGTATCGCGGTCGGCGACCACATCCTCCTCGGCGGCGACAATATGGATCTCAGCCTGGCCTATGGCGTCCAGCAGCGCCTGGCCGCCGAGGGCACCAAGCTCGACGCCTGGCAGTTTCGCGGACTGAGCCAGAGCTGCCGAGCGGCAAAAGAGCATCTGCTCCAGGCCGAGCACGTCGAGAGTCAGGCCGTCACAATTCTCGGACGCGGCAGTGGGGTGATTGGCGGCAGTATCCGCACGGACTTGAGCTACCAGGAAATCGAAGCCGGTCTGGTCGATGGGTTCTTTCCCCGGAACAGTATTGCCGAGCGACCCAAGACGAGCCGGCGGGTCGGCTTTCAGGAGATGGGGCTGCCCTACGCCGCCGACCCGGCCATCACCCGCCATCTGGCAAAATTCCTGACCCAGCACCGCTCCCCGGACAGTCCGCATAGCTTTATGCATCCGACCGCGCTCCTGTTTAACGGCGGGGTCATGAAGGCTGCCGTGCTGCGCCAGCGTCTGACCCAAGTCCTTGATGAGTGGCTTGGTCAGGAGGGGGGGGAGGCTGTTCGAGTCCTGGCCGAGACCGAGCTTGACCATGCGGTAGCCCGGGGGGCGGCGTATTATGGTCTGGCTCGGCGCGGAACCGGAGTCAGGATTCGGAGTGGCACGGCACGGGCGTATTATATTGGTATTGAAACCGCAATGCCGGCGGTCCCGGGCATGCCGGCACCGCTCAAGGCGCTGTGTGTCGTCCCGTTTGGTTTGGAAGAAGGCAGCCAGAGCGATCTCCCCGGTCAGGAGTTTGGTCTCGTGGTTGGCGAGCCGGCGCAGTTTCGTTTTCTCGGCTCAAGCACCCGACGAGACGACCGGCTTGGGGATCTCATCGAAGAACCCGGCGATGAGATCCAAGAACTTACGCCGTTGGAGACCAGCCTGGCCTAGACCGGCCAGGAAGGCGTCATGGTTCCCGTGCGCCTGCATACCCGGGTGACAGAGGTCGGCACGCTTGAGTTGTGGGCGGTATCGCGGGATGAAGCCCAGCGCTGGAAGCTGGAGTTCAATGTGCGGATGGAGGGGGAGGGGTAAGGCTTCGTCTGGCACGTCACCCGTGAATGTGCACAAAGGGAAACGTGATAACCGATCGATTCCAGATGAGATCACGTTTCCCTTTGCCTGTGTGAACCCCTTGCGATGGCCTCCTCCCGCTACATCGTCGGTATTGATCTTGGGACAACACATTGTGCGGTGGCCTATCTGGACACCGCTCAGTCCTCCGCTTCGGCCTCCATTCAGCCCTTTGCCATTCCCCAGCTGGTCAACGAAGCCACTACCGCAGCCCGACCAAGCTTGCCCTCATTCGTGTATGTCCCGGGGGAGCATGAGCTGCCGGTCGGCAGTCTCCGTCTGCCCTGGGAAAACGAGCGGAGCTATGCCGTGGGCGAATTTGCCCGGGTCCAAGGCGCCCGCGTGCCCGGGCGCCTGCTGGCCTCTGTCAAGTCCTGGCTCAGTCATAACGAGGTAGACCGTGAGGCGGCCATCCTGCCCTGGGGCAGCCCGCCCGAGGTGCCCAAACTCTCTCCGGTCGAGGCATCTACCCGCTATTTGCTGCATATCCGAGAAGCCTGGCGCCACGAAATAGGGCAGCCCCTGGACGCCCAGCAGGTGATTCTCACTGTTCCAGCTTCCTTTGACGAGGTGGCTCGGGAGCTGACCGTCCAGGCTGCCGAGCAGGCGGGCTTAGGCCAGGTCATCCTGCTGGAAGAGCCGCAAGCCGCCTTTTACGCCTGGTTGGCGGCCCACGCTGATACGTGGCAGGAGCAGCTGCGGGTTGGGAGCCGCATCCTGGTGTGCGACATCGGCGGCGGCACGACCGACCTGAGCCTGATGGCGGTGACGGACGAGCCCAGCCAGGTTGAGCTGCGGCGCGTCGCCGTTGGCGATCATCTGCTGCTGGGCGGCGATAATATGGACATCGCTCTGGCCCGTCTGGTAGAGCGCCGTGTGACCAAGGGGGGGCGCTTGGACGCCCAGCGTTGGCACATGCTGTGTCACCTGTGTCGGATGGCCAAAGAAGAGCTGTTTGCGGATGCCAATCGAGACCGTATTCCCCTCAGCCTGGCGGGCCGTGGCAGCGCAATCGTTGGTGGCACGTTGACAGACCACTTGACCCGCGATGAGGTCGAGAGCGTTGTCCTGAATGGATTTTTCCCCCGCCTTGACTCAGACTGTCTGCCCCGGCGCGGTGCTCGGACTGGCCTGCAAGAGTTTGGCCTGCCGTATGCCAGCGAGCCGGAGATTCCCCGTCATCTCGCGCTCTTTTTACGCCAACATGCCACGCCTGATACGGCTGAGACCGTCGCTCGCGTCGATGCCGTCCTCTTCAACGGGGGCGCCCTGGCGCCCCTGGCCGTTCGCGAGCGTCTGCTTGATATCCTGTCCGACTGGTTCTCGCCCGCCTCCGCGCCGGCCTGGCGACCGAGCGTGTTGAGCAATACCAGCCTTGCCCTTGCGGTTGCCCAGGGGGCGGCGTACTACGGCTTGGTCCGACGCGGCCACGGGATTCGTATCGGCGGAGGGAGCGCCCGCGCCTATTATATCGGGATTGGTGGACAAGCTGCCGCTCCTGACCACGACGCCGGAGAAACGGTTTCGGTGCTGTGCCTAGCCCGGCGCGGCATGGAAGAAGGGGAAGAGGTCCACCTGACCGCGCCCGAATTTGAAGTCATCACCAATCAGCCGGTGAGTTTTCCCTTATACGCGTCGAGCGTCCGCCAAGCGGACCGGCCCGGGGCCGTACTGAGTCTGTCGGCCCAAGAGGTGTCCCGCTTACCGGCCATTCGGACGGTGCTCCGTTTTGGCAAGCAATCGCGTAGTGTCAAAATTCCCGTGGTGGTCTCCGCCCGCTTCACCGAGGTCGGTACGCTTGAGCTGTGGTGTGAGGCGCGCCGGACCACGCATCGCTGGCGTCTGCAATTTCAGCTGCGCGGCGAGGGCAGTCCTCCTGCGCGGTCTGTCCTGTCGCAGACCGGTGTCAGAGAAGAACATGTCGTCGATGAGGAGCGTATGGCCGAAGCGCGCCAGTTCATTCAGGCCGTGTTTACCCTTTCAGACGCTCCCCACAGCCTGACCCGCCGGCTCGAACAGGCGCTCGGCACGGCCAAAGAGAGCTGGCCGCTCGGCGCGATCCGTGCCCTGTGGGACATCGTCTCCGCGGCCCAGGACGGCCGCCGACACAGCCCGGAGCACGAAGCCCGCTGGCTGAATCTGAGTGGGTTTTTACTCCGTCCCGGATTTGGCCAGGCTGCGGATGAATGGCGAGTCCAACAGCTCTGGAAACTCTATCCCCAGGGACCGGTGCACAAGAACGCCGTCCAATGCCATGCCGAGTGGTGGAATGTCTGGAAACGGATTACAGGCGGACTCAGTCGCCAGCAGCAGAACGTCTTGTATAACGATATTGCGCCCTGGCTCTTGCCCACGATGAAAGGCAAGATCAAATCCGGCCGTTCCAGGCTGGGGACCCAGGAACGGCGTGAAATGTGGCAAGTCCTCGGCAGTTGTGAACGACTCAGCGTTGAAGCCAAGGCCAGGCTTGGCCAAGAGCTGGTCCGAGTTGTGGCAAAAGGTAAGGCCTCAAGCCAGGAGACCTGGGCCTTGTCGCGTCTCGGTGCCCGCTCCCTCATCTACGGCCCGGCCAACTGTGTGGTCCGGCGCGAAGTGGCGGCAGGGTGGGTCGAAAAGTTATTAGGCGGAAAAGCACGCAACAGCGAGGCTGTTGCGTTTGCCATAGGGCAGCTCGCCCGGTGTACCGGAGACCGGACACGTGACCTCGACGAATCCCTCCGCCAAAAAGTTGCCACCCATTTTTCGACGCTTCATGCCGGACAGCGCCTCGCCCGGCAAGTCTTGGAGGTCGTTCCCCTTGAAGCTCAGGAACAGGCTCGGATCCTTGACGAATCTCTGCCGGTGGGCTTACACATACGGGGTGGAGAGGGTTAATCAATCAGACCCTGCTGCCCACGGCGTCACGGATATTGCTTATGCCTTGCCTCTTGAGGATCTGGTTCAGACCCTGAGCAATCCGCCGGGGCAGAAACGGCCCTTCATAAATCAGGCCCGTATACACCTGAACGAGCGACGCTCCGGCGCAGATTCGTTCATACGCATCTGCGGCCGAGAAGATGCCGCCGACGCCAATGAGGGGCAGCTTGCCTTCGACAGTCTGAAACAGGCTGCGCAGGACTTCGGTCGCCCGCTTGGCCAGCGGTCGGCCGCTCAGCCCGCCGGTCTCATTGACCGGGCTGCGTAAGCCCGGCCGGTCAATTGTGGTATTGGTGGCAATCAGGCCGGCAACGCCAAGGTCAAGCGCCAGCTTGGCGATCTCCTGAATCTCGGCTTGGCTCAGATCGGGCGCAATTTTGACCACAATCGGTTTGGGGGCGGTGCCGGTCTGTTGGGCGAGTTGGGTGGCCTGCGCGATGAGGGCTTCGAGCAGCTTGGCCAAGTGGTCAACCTCCTGGAGCTTGCGCAGTTCGGGGGTATTGGGTGAACTCACATTCACAACAAGATAGTCCGCAAACGGCAGGAGGAGGGCGCTGCTCTCCAGGTAGTCATCGACCGCGTCTTCGAGCGGTGTCATCCGAGACTTGCCGATATTGAAGCCGAGGGGAATGGGGCAGCGCCGGTCCGTTAGCAGCCGACCCAGCCGCTGGGCTACGGCGGCCGCCCCGTTATTATTAAAGCCCAAACGGTTGATACACGCCTGGTCCTTTTCCAAGCGAAAAATCCGTGGCTTGGGATTGCCCGGCTGGGCTCGGGCGGTCAGCGTTCCCAGCTCGGCAAAGCCGAACCCCAAGGCCGACCAGGCCAGCGGCACCTCGGCGTTTTTGTCATAGCCGGCGGCCAGGCCGACCGGATTGGGGAAACGGATGCCCCACACCTCCTGACTGAGCCGGGGGTCGCTGGGCGGGCTTGGCCGGAGCGGTGCGGCCTGGACCCAGTGCAGAGCCTGAAGCGCCAGCCGGTGGGCGTGTTCGGGGTCGAGCGAGAAGAGAAACAGACGCAGGAAGGGGTAGAGCATTGGACGAAATATCAAGGGAGTTTCTGGACATGGGGATAGGAGAGAATCTTTGTATTATATGAGTATCTAAGACAATCACTCTCCGGCTTCCCAATCCTCCTCAGCCACCGGCTCGATTGGACCCGCATAATATAGCGACGTACCACGCAGGGGATAGGAATTCTTTTGTGACGCAGCCGCCGCCTGAACGACAATAAGAACCTCAACGGATTCTCCAGCCTGGAACGGCAAGTTTCGTAGTGTCAGAGTCCCATCTTTTTGGAGCTTTCTTTCTACCCGGTATGTTTGCATAAACGCCGCCTTACGAGAGTGGAGGACTGAAGTGTTGCCCGTGGGTTCTTCTGGCTGTGGCTCACAAGGCAACATGCCGTCGGTCGTTCAAGTTTTCGGTCGGTATAGCCAGCCCTCCACTTTACAAGCGCTTCTTTCGGAGGTCCGGCATAGCCGGACCTTCCCGCTAGCCCAGCCCGTACAGGCGGGCGCAGTTGGTCGAGATCATCTTCTCGACCTCGTCCTCGGGCACGCCGGCAAAATCGCGTTGAATCACTTCCTGCGATTTCGGCCAGGTCGAATCGGAGTGCGGAAAATCCGAGGCCCACATCAGGTTTTCGACTCCCACAAACTCACGGGTCAGCACACCAATCCGGTCGTCCTGAAAGGTGGCGTACACCTGGCGCTTGAAATAGAAGCTGGGCGGCTGGGGAATGACCGCACCCTTCTCCAGATACTGGTACTTCTCGTAGGCGTGATCCATGCGCTGTAGATAATGGCCGATCCAGCCGATGTCGTTTTCGGCC
>JAAXHF010000512.1 GCA_012271025.1 Deltaproteobacteria bacterium
GGTAAATCGGCTCTCAAAATCCTCAGAGACCGACTTTTCGGCAATCCCTATTGCGAGCACAGCTTCCTGCCAGCGCTTCACTTTTGGAAACGCTTCGAGAAAGTCAAAGTCCGTATAACGTTGGATGATCGCAGCGCGATGGAGTAACGGCAGCCAGGCGATATCCACCATACCCAGGGTGTCTTCATCCAGGTATGGGCCCTCCCCAAGTCGCGCTTCCATTTTTGCGAAGGCTGCGCCTAATTTTTCTCGGCCTTCCTTCAGTGCCTGTTCATCCGTACTGCGTTGCGCGCTGCACTGCACCAAGTAGTGCTTTGACGCCAGATAAGACCAGGCGCGGTCTTGGGCTTTCTTTACCGGGTCGCTGGCGGAAATCGGGGCTCCCGCCGTTTCATCGAGGTATTCAACAATAGCATCAGATTCGAACAGAACCTGACCATCATCTGTTATCAGAATCGGAACTTGGCCGTTCGGAGAAGCTTCGAGAAACCAGGCAGGCTTATCGCTGAGGTCTATATATTCGACCTCGTATGGGACGTGCTTGGCTTCCAGCAGGGCAGTGACGCGTTGAACAAAAGGACAAATCTTAAAGCTGACAATCTTCATTTTGTGCTCCTTTTCCGTCCTATAAATTCTATATTTCCAATGATATAGAAATATAGAATCATGTCAACCCCCCTAAGGTTAGGTCAAACATCACCTTAGTGGAGGCGAGCCTAGTCAACGCCCCGCCGGACTAGAGACCAGGCGGCGACCGCCATCTGACGGCACTGCTCTTTATAGCCCAGAGCCTGGGGCGAGCTGGCATTGCCGTCCAGCCCGCGCTTGTACACGCCCTGGATGATGGCGCCAATGCGGAACAGGGCAAACACGATGTAGAAGGTCCAGTGCGGGATCCGGTCGCGTCCGGTCAATGCGCAGTAGCGGGCCACATAGTCCCGCTCGGACGGAATCCCATAGCTGGCGTAGTCAAGCCCGGTGATGTCGCCCCGGATATCGTCCGGCACATGGTAGGGCAGACAGTTGTAGGCCAGATCGGACAGCGGGGCGCCGAGCGTGCTCAGCTCCCAGTCGACCACGGCCAGGACCTCGGGCCGGGTCGGGTGGAACAGCAGGTTCTCCAGGCGGAAATCGCCGTGGGCGATCGTCGTCTCGTCGTCATCCGGCAGATGCTCGGGCAGCCAGGCCATGAGCCGCTCCATGGCCGGCAGCTCATCGGTTTTGCTCGCCTCGTACTGCTTTGACCAGCGCCGGACCTGGCGCGCCATATAGCCCCCGACCCGGCCATAGTCCTCAAGCCCGACCGCCCGGAAATCCACCCGATGGATCTTGGCCAGGGTATCGATCATGGTGTCATACACCGCCCGCCGCTCGCCCGCCGCTAGGTCGGGCAGCTCATAGCCGCGAAACACCCGGCCCTCGACAAAATCCATGATATAAAAGTCCACGCCCAGCACCGACGCGTCCTGACACAGCACGTGGGGTTTGGCGACCGGCACCTCGGTCTGCCACAGGGCCGAGATGATCCGAAACTCCCGGTCAACCGCATGAGCCGAGGGCAACAGCTTGCCGGGCGGTTTCTTGCGCAGGACGTAGCGCCGGCCGGCCGCGTCGGTCAGGATGAAGGTCGGATTTGACATCCCGCCCCGCACCTGTCCGACCGCCAGCGGCGGGCTGAAGGCCTCAATATGCTCGGCCATGTAGCGCGTCAGCGCGGCCTCGTCGAAACGATGCTGGTCAAGCACCGGCGCCGTCTCAGCCGTGAGCGAGGTGAGCGGGCTGGTCTCTACGGGTTGGGGTGTCGCCATGGCGCGTCTCTCCTTCCTGAACGCTTCCCTAGTTCAATCACCCGGCAAGCGGTGTCGTCAAGGCAAGGCTTCAGCCGACGCGGGTGGGTCGCTCGCGGCCGAGGCTCACCACCCGCAGGCTCCCGTCACGCTGTTCGAGCACGGTGCACGAGCAGTGGTCCGGCTCAAAACACACCATCCGGTCATCGCTCCTGGCCGCTCCCACCGCAGCATTGATGGCCACGAAATGGGTCGTGATCAGGCTCGGTGTTCGCAGTCCGCACAGAAAAGCGACCAGCTGCGCTTTCCAGTCCTGATACACGTCCGGCAGCTCACTCCAACGGCCGCGCAGGACGCGGCGAATCCAGGCTGCGCGTTCGGCCAGCTCCCGGCTGGGCGAGGGAATTTCGGCCACCGCAGGTTCGACCCGAGCCTCACACTTCCACAGCCGCTCAAACGGAACGGCAGTATCCCGAGCGCGCTGTAGCGGGCTGGTGATGAGCGACAGGCGGCCGAGCGGTTCGAGCCGTTTTGCCAGCTCCGCAGCCTGGCGGCGGCCACGCTCGTCAAGCCCGGGGTCCGGGTCTTCACCAAACCCGGCCTGCGGCTGGCCGTGGCGGATGAGGTAGAGTTTGGGGCCAGGTGTCATGCTGTCGTCCTTGTATGCCCAAAAAATGGGCAGTCGTGCTGCTCTTTGCGTAGGCGTGCAGCCCTCTCCAGCCACCTCCAGCGCCAGCCAGTATCCGGTCCGGTCCGGCTGTTTTGCCTGAAAACCGGGCTGCAAGCGACTGTCAGGCTCAGCCCGGTACACAGGTTCCAGTCTGGCATGATATATGCGGTTTCTCTACCGCCCAGACACCGACGTCCGGCTCGCAGGACGGGGAGAGACCGACCATG
The DNA here is from genome assembly GCA_012271025.1 of Deltaproteobacteria bacterium. Next base: position 2,685 of record JAAXHF010000512.1, read on the forward strand.
ACGCGCTTTGACGGCTATGAAACCGAGGGCTTTTTCGACGAAATGCTGTTTCCTGAGGGGACGCCGCGGCCGGCCGCCGCACTCCTGCTGGAAAGGATCCAGAGCCTGCCGGATGGCGAAATCAGCCGTCGCCAGGAGGCGGCCGAACGCAGCCTGCTGCATCGAGGCATCACCTTCAATGTCTATGGCGACGGGGCCGGCATGGAAAAAATCTGGCCGTTCGATCTGCTGCCGCGCATCATCGACGCCGCAGAGTGGGACTGGATTGAACGCGGCCTCAGGCAGCGCATCCAGGCCCTGAATCTGTTCATCGACGATATCTACCACGACCAGAAGATCCTCAAGGACGGCCTCATTCCCGCACAGATCATTCGTTCGGCGACCAGCTTCCGTCCCTCGTGCGTCGGTCTCAATCCCCCCCTTGGCGTGTGGTGCCATATCACCGGCACCGACCTCATCCGAGACCGCGACGGCCAGATCTACGTCCTGGAAGACAACCTCCGCTGCCCGTCGGGGGCGTCCTATGTGCTGCAAAACCGACAGCTCATGAAACAGACTTTCCCCCTGGTCTTTGAAGCCTCCCGGATCCGTCCGGTTGACGAGTATCCGAACCGCCTGCTGGAAATGCTGCTGTCCCTGGCCCCGGCCCACCTGAGCACGCCGACGGTCGCGGTGTTGACCCCGGGGATCTATAACGCGGCCTATTTCGAGCATTCGTTTCTGGCCCAGCAGATGGGCGTCGAGCTGGTCGAGGGCCGCGATCTGGTGGTGGCCGACGGCTTTGTCCAGATGCGGACGACCACCGGACTGGAGCGGGTTGACGTGCTGTACCGGCGGATCGACGACGATTTTCTCGATCCGACAGTCTTCCGATCCGACTCAATGCTCGGCATCCCGGGCATCATGGATGTCTACAAGGCCGGCCGTATCGCCCTGGTCAACGCCCCCGGCACGGGCATCGCCGACGACAAGGTCATCTACGCCTACGTGCCCAAGATGATCGCCTATTATCTGGGCGAGGAGATGATCATCCCCAATGTCCCGACCTATCTGTGCTGGGAAGCCTCCGACCGCCAGTACGTCCTGGAGCATCTTGAGCAGCTCGTGGTCAAAGCCGCCAATGAGTCGGGCGGCTACGGTATGCTGATCGGGCCGCACTCGACGGCCGCCGAACGCGCCGAATTTGCCGCAAAGATCGTGGCCGCGCCGCGCAATTATATCGCCCAGCCGACGGTGTCCCTGTCCCGCGTCCCGGTCCTCGTCGATACGCACTTTGAGGGCCGCCATGTCGATCTGCGGCCGTATATTCTGTACGGCAAGGATATGTATGTCCTGCCCGGCGGCCTGACCCGGGTGGCGCTCAAAAAAGGCTCGCTGGTCGTCAACTCGTCGCAGGGCGGCGGCAGTAAAGACACCTGGGTGCTGTCCGGCCCGCCGTCGGCTCAGACCCGGGCGGCCGCCCCGGCCACACCGGACGCCTAGAGACGGCCGGAGGCGAAGCCGCCGCCCGGACCCGCCCAGCGCAGGAAGAGTCGTATGTTAAGCCGCGTTGCCGACACGATCTACTGGATGAGTCGCTATATCGAGCGGGCCGAAAATGTCGCCCGTTTCATCGATGTCAACCTGCTCATGCTGCTCGATCTACCCTCGGGCGCCCAGGAACAGTGGGAGCCGCTGATTATCGCCTCCGGCGATCACACCCCATTCCAGGACTCCTACGGAGAGGCGACCCGCGCCAATGTGCTGCAATTTCTGACCTTCGATCAGCACAACCCCAACTCCATTGTGTCGTGTTTGCGCACCGCCCGCGAAAACGCCCGGTCCATCCGCGAGGTCATCTCGTCGGAAATGTGGGAGCAGGTCAACACGTTCTACCTGATGGTCAATGCATCGGCCGCCGACAGCCGCGTCATGAGCGCCCCGCACGACTTCTTCAGCGAAATCAAGCTGGCCAGCCATCTGTTCGAGGGGCTGACCGACAATACCATGTCGCACGGCGAGGGCTGGCACTTCTCCCGGCTCGGCACCCTGCTGGAGCGAGCCGATAAGACCTCCCGCATCCTGGATGTGAAATATTTCATGCTGCTGCCGACAGCGTCTGAGGTCGGCAGCCCGTTTGACAACATCCAGTGGGCGGCGGTGCTGCGCTCGAGCAGCGCGTTTGAGATGTATCGCAAGCGCCACCACCAGATCAGCCCCACCCTGGTGGTTGACTTCCTGCTGCTCGACCGGGATTTTCCCCGCTCGGTCCACCACTGTCTGATCGAGGCCGACGAGTCCCTGCACGCGATTTCGGGCACGCCTTTGGGCGCCTTCAGAAACCCGGCCGAGCAACACCTGGGTCAGCTCCGCTCAGCACTCGCCTACACCGAGGTCAGCCAGATCATCGAGCGGAGCGTCCACGAGTTTGTCGACGCCTTTCAGACCAAGCTCAACCTGGTCGGAGACGGCATCTTCGACACCTTTTTTGCCGACCGGCCGATCGGTGGCGCCGTGCCGCAGCCCTGAGGCACGGGCCAGCTACGCCCGTTTTGCCTCGACCTCCACATCCAGGCTATGCGTCCCGCCACCAAAGGCCACGCCCTTGAGGGGCGTCACATCGCTGTAATCCCGGCCCCAGGCCAGGACGATGTGCCGCTCGGTCGGCATCAGGTTGTTGGTCGGATCGAAATCCACCCAGCCCTGACCCGGACTGTAGACCGACACCCAGGCGTGGGATGCGGCGGCTCCGACCAGGGACGCCGAGTCGGTCCGGTCGGACACGGTTTCGAGGTAGCCGCTGACATAACGGGCGGCCAGACCCAGGGAGCGGAGACAGGCAATCGCCAGCTGGGCGTAGTCCTGACACACCCCCCGGCGGTGGGACAAAACCTCGCGAACCGGGGTCGCCGTGTTGGTGGAGCTCGGATCGTAGCTCAGGTCGTGGTAGATGCGCTGCATCAGCTCGTGGGCCGCTTCGAGCACACAGCGTCCGGGCGAGAACGACGGCGCGGCATAGTCGGCAAAAGCCGGGGCGGCGACGATCAGAGGAGAGTCCAACACAAACTGACGGGCGGCCAGCAGCTCGGGATCGAGACTGCGGACCAGCTCCCGGCCAAGCTCCTCCCAGGCCGGCGAAGCCTGGAGCGGCGGCGGCGCGACTGGACTGAGCAGCACCCTGCTCGACGCCCTCACCTCCAGCACGGTATGAGCCTCCTGGATCGCAAAGTGGACCACCCGATTACCAAAAAAGTCCTCCCGTTCCTGATACACCGCCGGGGTCGGATCAATCCGCAGCTGGCTGGTCTGGCACTGCTGACGCTCCCAGGACCGCGGCAGCAGATAGGCCTCATTCTGGCAGTGGGGGACCGGCAGACTGTAGCGATAGCGGGTCGTATGGACGATGGTATAGGGAATCATACCCGATGTTCCATCAGCTGTTGCTGGGCTTCGATATGGCTGAAGTAGGTCTGGCTGAGAGCGTCGGACAGGGCCAGCAGCAAGGCCCCCAGCCGGGCAAACAGCTCGTCCAGGCTTTCATAGACCGTCGCTTCCCACACGGCCTGGGACAGCCCCTCAATATCCGTCGTCCGCAGCGTAGTCAGGGCTTGCAGCACCAGACGCTGGGCCGGGCTGCGGTGCGGCAGGCTGGCCTTGCGCGGCAAGCCATCAACGTGCTCCTGCAGCCGGACCAATTGATAGCCGAGCGAGCGGGGATTGCTCTCATCGTGCAGCAACAGGTCAAGCGCGGCCTGGGCGTCGACCTGACTGTGATAGCGCCGCCGGTAGGTTCGCAGGCTGTCGGTCATGGTCAGCACCACCTCCCACAGCCCGCCCCGCCCGCCCGGCGTCATCTCACAGGCGAGGTGCAGCAGGCTGATGGTGTGCAGGGCGCGCTCCAAACGGCGTCCTATCTCGTGGAATCGAAAGCCCTGTCCCCGGCTCGTGCTCTCGGTCATCAGGCCGCTGAACGAAGCCAGCCCGGCGATCACCCTGGACAGACTTTGCAAAGTCTGATTCAGGCTCATCGCCGGCGAGAGTTCCCGGTCCAGCGTGTTCAGCACCCGGGCCGTATCGTCGGACAGGCGGTCACGGACCGCCCGGCCGGCCTGCAACACGGCGTCCAGCGTGAAACGCAAACTGCCCGAGCGCGTCGGCTCGAGGATCACCGATAACAGCTCGGACTCTTTGGCCACCAGCCGCCGGCCGTCGCCGTGACCGACCAGGTGCAGATAGGTCACCGCAGTATGGGTCACCGCCGACAGCAGGCCCGGCAGATAGGTGTCGTGATGGACGGCCTCGGTATCCAACAGACGCACTAACATCTCCCGAAACACCCGGGCGCCGGCCTCCATGCGCTCGGTATAGCGGCCGAGCCAGAACAGATTATCGGCCACCCGGCTCGGGATCTCCCCGCCACTGCGGGTGATGGCGACCGGCCGCTCAGACGAGGGCAGCAGGCTCAGGGCCTGCTCGGGCTCCGAGGCCACGACCCAGATATCCTTACTCACCCCGCCCTGCTGATGCGACACCTGCCAGACATCCGGGCCGGGCGCCACCCGCGCCAACCCGCCCGGCATGACCACATAGCCATCATCCCGCGCCACCAGAAAACTGCGCAGGACCAGGGGGCGCGGCGCCAGTTTGCCGTCCACAAAAGTCGGGCTGGTAGACGCCCGAATCGGCTCCTGGCCAACGTAGCGATGGGGCTGAGCCCGGATGCGGTCCGCGAGCGCTTCCCGCTCGGTCGCAGACAGCTGAGCGCCAAAGACGGCCTCAGCGCCGGGATGCGGAGCGGTCGGCTTAATCACCAGACGATCCAGATGCTCCAGGACATAACGTTGCTCGTCCTGGCCGCCACACCACCAGGTGGCAACCGACGGCAGACGCAAGTCCTGCCCCAGCAGTTCCCGGCACAGGCCGGGCAGGAAGGCCAGCAGACCCGGATTCTCGAGGATGCCGACACCCAGCGGATTGGCGACCACGGCCTGATGTGTGCGTGTCGCCTGAACCAGCCCGGGAATGCCCAGCGGCGAGTCTTTGCGCAGCTCCAGCGGATCACACAAGGCGTCGTCAACCCGACGCAGCACGGCGTCGACCCGCTGGAGGCCGTCCAGAGTCTTGAGCCACACCCGCCCGTCCCGGACGGTCAGATCACTCCCCTGGACCAGGCTATAGCCGAGATATTGGGCGATATAGGCGTGTTCAAAATAGGTCTCGTGGCCCGGTCCCGGCGTCAACAGCACGGTCCGTCCCGGCTCCTGGCGGTGGGAGACGAGGCCGGTCAGCGAGCTGCGTAAGGTCCGAAAATACAGGGCCAGACGATGGACATGGGCGTCGCGGTATAGACTCGGGAAGACCCGCGACAGGGTCAACCGGTTCTCCAGGGCATAGCCGGCACCCGAGGGCGCCTGGGCGCGGTCGCCAATGACCCACAGCCGGCCGTCGTGAGATCGGACAAAATCGGCCGCATAAGAAAACAGAAAGCGCTCGGCGGGCGGGCTGATGCCGACACAGGCGCGCAGAAAGCCGGGATAGCCGTAGATCAAATCGAGCGGCAGCAGGCCCTGTTTGACCAGTTTTTGCGGGCCGTACAGGTCGGCCAGCACGAGATTGTACAGCTCGGCGCGCTGAATCAGGCCGCGTTCAATACCGCTCCACTCCTGGCTGGTCAGCAGAACCGGGATCAGATCGAGCGCCCACGGCCGTCCCCCACCGCGGGTATCCGGATATACATTATAGGTGACCCCATTCTCGTGCAGCAGGCGGCGGACTTCCTGTTCGCGGAGCCGCAGTTCCCCGGCCCCCAGGGCGTCCAGGGCGCGAATCATGTACTCCCAGTGGGGACGCGGCTGTTGGGGCGCCGCACACAGCTCATCATAACTGCCGGCCGGGACGTGATAGTCCGCAAGAAGACTGTCGTGTGCCGGAGCCGGAACGGCGAGATCCGCATCGCCCATGGTCTGTTTCCCAGTCTGCCCGCCGACTCGCTATGTACCACCGGGACATCACCGACTCAAGCGAGCGGCCGGCCGTAGGGCGCGGGCCACAGGCGGAGCAGATGAGCGATCCCGACCGGACGAGCACGGCGGTAGCGCATAACAGCCACCGCCTGCTCCTGAACACAGCAGCCCGCTGATGAAAAAACAGGCATGTCTGACGGTCAGATACGACCAACTGGGCGAAAATCCCGGTATTTCACACGTTTGGCGGCTGGCACGATATCTGCACGGAAAAAGCGATGCGACCGGAGTAGTGGAGAGGATGCCTATCCCCTCTCGGCTTCTCTCTACTATACTGGGGGATGGTGTCCCTCTCCTACACCATCCCCCTTTTCTTATGCCGCCACTCTTGTGACACAGAAAAGGGCAGCCCAGAGGGCTGCCCTACTACCAAATCTTGCAATCTTGGTGAAAGCGGCGTGTCAAACCGCGTCAGTGACCGAGCATGTCCCGCTCACGCAGCCACGTCCCGACCTGGGGCCAGAGTTTTTTCTGCGCGCCAGTGCTGACCGCCGCTCCGATATGGCCGGTCGGAAAGACCAGATTGGTCGCGTCTTGACTGCCGACCAGATCGACCAGGGGCAGGCTGGACTGGGGATGGACCACGTCATCGTGCTGGCCGATCACGTTCAGCACCGGACAGGAGATCGACTGGAGATCGACGGCCTGGCCCCGAATCTGGAACTCGTTCTTGACCAGGGCGTTTTTGTGGTTCAACTCCTCGATCATTTCGCGAAAGATCTGGCCCGCCATCGGCACGTCGCTGTTCATCCACTTTTCGAACAGATCGAACATCTGGACGTAATCGGTATTGTCTTTGCCCCGGTACAAGCCGACATACTTGTCCAGCGCGTGGTGCACCGGCGCCATGGCGTCAAAGGCCGCCTTCATGAACCAGGACGGGCAGTTGCCGTGGACCTCGGTCAACAGCTTGAGCGTCTCGGGCGAAATCTTGTCCATCAGCGCCTGGGTCGGCAGCTCCTTGACGCTCATGTCGAGCGGCAGGGTGAAATTAATCAGATTCTTGACCTGGTCGGGATGCAGGGCGGCGTACATTGTGGTCAGCAGACCGCCAAAGCAGTAGCCGAGCAGCGAGATCTGCTCAACGCCCTCGCGGATCTGGATGGCCCGCACCGCGTTGGCCAGGTCGCCGTTGACATAGGCGTCAAAGCCGCGCCAGCTGTCGGCCTGGGTCGGCGGCACCCAGTCGATGAAATAGACTTCCAGTCCGCTCCTGGTCAGCGTTTCGACCACGCTGCGACCGGGCAGCAGGTCCAGGATGAACGGCCGCTTGACCAGCGAGTAGCAGATCAGGATCGGGGTGGCCAAGGGCTCGCCAACCGCCGGGTAGTAGCGAAGGCGGGTCTTGCCGCCCTCGTAGACCACCTCGTACGGAGTGGTCGGGGGCGGGTCTTCTTCGGCCGGATAGGCCTCGCCCACCCCGCGCCGAAAGCCGTGCAGGCCGCGCACCGCGCCGTCGAGCCAATATTTGGGAAGTTCACTGAGTAAAGACATACCGCAGTCCTCGTGGGAGCTAGGCGACCTTGCTGTGAAGCTGCACCACCTCGCTGGTGGCCGGTTTGACCGGTTTGATTTTGGGTTTGACCTGCAACTCGACCGGCTGGTTCTTCTCGGCCAGAGCCCGGACCTCTTCACGCAGGGCCTGGACCTCGGCGGCCGTCGGCAGGCCCACGGCTCTCCACATGCCGGTGAAAAAGGCGCCGCTCAGCGCGTTCCCGGCCTTTTGCAAACGCAGCGCCCCGTCCAGGGTCGATGCCGCCAGTTCGCCGACGAGCGGATTGCGGTACAGGTCGTCAATCGCCGTTGAGGTGAGTTTGACCGTGGCGTCATAGCCCTTCCAGGCCGCCTCGGTCATCTCCTTCTCATCGCCCATCCCCAGCCCCATCCGCAACCCGGCGAACGGCAGATCCACACACAGCGCCGTATAGGCGCTCAGGAACTCACTCATCCCGTTCTTCGTTGTCGTGTCTGCCATGTTGATCTCCTTCTCTGTGCTCTGTCCATGTCTACGGTAGGGCAGCCCCTAGCGGTGCTCAACATACGCTCAGTCACCCAGGTGACTAAGGTCGGTGTTTTGTCCTGCTTAGCTGCATTTCGTGTCTCTTTGGTGACAAATGGATGAAGCCTGCGTGAGACCTTGCTTTCGGCCTAGTAAAGAGTGCAAGAATGATGCCGAAATCGGGCCACACGCAAAGCCCGAATACAACACGACTTTTTGACGGGGGAGAGGAAGATTTGCCTATGGCCTGCTTCCCTATGAGGCAGCAGCCTGTTGCCTCAGCAACACTATGCCTTGTCCAGAGTCCGAACTGCTGAACGGCAGGATCAATTCTGTGGCAGGGAAGGCATCGAGTTTTGTCGACGCGTTTCAGGCGGGCTCGTAGCGCTCGACGTTGATCTCGTGCGCCCGGGCTCGCATCTGTGAGGCGTCGTACCACGCCTGCATCCGCAGCAGCAGGTCCATGCTCACATCGAAGGCCTGTTCGATCCGCAAGGCCATCTCCGGCGATACGGCAGCCTTGGCGTTCAACACCGCCGAAAGGGTTGCGCGTCGGACACCCAGAATCGCGGCAGCTTTTGTGATGCTCAGCCCCAACTCTTCAATAACCTCGGTGCGGATGAAATCGCCCGGGTGCGAGGGAGTCATCTTCACGGTCACGCCATTGACCTTCATCAGTGGTAGTCCTCCAAATTCAGGTGGCTGATAGCGCCGCCCTCTTCTTCAAACGTGATCCGCCAATTGCCAGAGACTGAAACGCTCCATTCGCTCCGCCGTTCACCTGAGAGACGGTGGACGCGCCAGCCACGGGGCGCATCGTCAAGAAAGTCATCCAAATCGTCAGCCAGAACCAGCACTGTCAAAACCTTGCGAATCCGATTGACCAAGTCGGGTCTCAAAGACCGTGGGTCATCGTTCTCAATCAGCCGGCGCAAACCCCGATGTCGGACAGAGCGCACGATCACGGTGTCGAACGTACGGTTTCAGCGTACATTCTTCAAGCCTCTGTTTGAGAAGCCCAGGACTATTTCATTGCCCGGGCTGGGACGCAACGGGAGGAAGAACCGACTCATGATGGGGATTCAATGCCGGACCGCCTGGAAAGGCAAGCGGCCAGCGCAAGCCACGATTCCGTATAGCCCTTCGACTTCAGGCGCGCTGCGCCTTACGCTCAGAACCGACAGCCTCCCGTTCGTGCTGAGCGTAGTCCGAAGGACGAAGTCGAAGCATGAGCCTGTTCTGAGCCAAATCGAAGGGCGTCGCCTGGTCAGCTCGCATCAACCGTTTCGATATGCAGGTGCAGCCGGTAGTCAATGCTGTCTTTGAGCAGACCCTTAATGTAACAGCCTTTTTCAGCCCGTTGGACAATGGTCTTGAGCTGCTCTTGGGGTGCGCTGCTGCGCAGGCTTAAATCCACGTCGATTGTTTTGACGAAGCCTTTTTCATTCGCCCGGGCCGAGATCGTCGCCCCAGCCAAAGGGACCCGCCGGGCGCGGGCCGTGATCTGCACCGACAGCAGCAGACAGCCGCACAGCGCGCCCAGGAAAGCGGTGACCGGGTCGGGTGCGCTGCCGCGCCCGCCCAGGGCCTGCGGCTCATCAAGCGTCCAGCTGAACGGTCCGGCTTGGACATCAATGGTCAGGCTGTGGTCCTGAGTTGCGGCCAGGGCGTGGCGAAATCCGCCGCCCGGCTTTTCGGTCGCGTCCTGTTCGGTCTGTTCATCCGGCTCGTGCCACCCCCGGTCATACGGGCTGCGCGGTTCACCCATGGCGTTCTCCTTCTCCCGACCAGTATAGCTGAGCAGCACGCGCCGCAGAACGGCCCGCCCCATTGACAAGCCCGGGCCGGCTCCCGCTAATGGCGGAGTCCACGAATTGGCAATCCCCGGCAAGGACCGCCTAAAATATGTCCGCCTCCAGACAGCTCAGCATCGGCACCAAACTCGCCTACGGCGCGGGGCGGATGGCGTTTGCCGCCAAAGACGCCGCGTTCGTCAATTTTGTGATGTTCTACTACACCCAGGTCTTGGGTGTGTCGGGCACCCTGACCGGCCTGGCGGCGCTGATCGGCCTGTGCAGCGACGCCCTTAGCGACCCCATCGTCGGCTCGTTCTCCGATAATTACCGCTCCCGCTACGGTCGTCGTCATCCGCTCATGGCCGCCGCTCTGCTGCCCCTGGCCGTGTCCTTTGTGTTTCTGTTCTCTCCGCCCTCGGGCCTGGGCGAGTTCGCCACCTTTGTGTGGCTGAGCCTGGTCTCGGTCCTGCTGCGCACCTTTCTGACCTTTTTCTCCATCCCGCACGACGCTCTGGGCGCCGAGCTGTCCCAGGACTACGAAGAGCGCTCGGTCATCATGGGCTATAAAGCCTCGCTGGCCTGGCTGGCCGGCGTTGCCCTGCCGGCCCTGTCCCTGGCGTTTGTGTTTCAGTCCCAGGACGGCACGGACGGACGCCTGATTGCCGACAACTATGCGGTCTACGGCAGCCTGTCGGCCGTCTTCGTCCTGATCGTCGGCAGCATCACCTGCGTCTTCACCTGGAAGGAAATCCCGCATCTGCCCGTCCCGTCGTCCACGCCCCAGGCTTTTCGCCTCCGCCAGCCGTTTATCGACATGTACCAGGCTCTGGGCAACCACAACTTCCGCTGGCTGTTCGTGGCCCTGCTGTTTGCCCTGGGTAGCAGCGGCATCTATGTCAGCCTGCTGCTGTACGTCAACACCTACTTCTGGGAGTTTTCGACCCAGCAGCTGGCCCTGTTTGCCATTCCCTTCCTGCTGGCCACGGCCACCGCCTTCGGTCTGGTCAAACCGCTCGGCCGGCGGCTGGAAAAAAGCCAGATCC
>JAAXHF010000455.1 GCA_012271025.1 Deltaproteobacteria bacterium
CCGGACCCTAGGGCGGGCGTGCCGTCCTGACCGGAGCCGGCCCCCCTGCAATCCCGCTGTGTGGCCGTCCAGGGCGGCCGTCTCGGCTTTCCCCGGCCTACCTCCGCCCCAACAGCCGTGTGGCGGCGTTCGGGCCGCTGTGGGCCGTTTTTGGACCAAATCGGGGCCGCTCGGCCGCGCCGGCGGAATCCGACCGCCGTAGATGGCCCAGGACGGTCGTAAACGGCCCGGCCCTACCTGGACCCTCACCAGACAACAGGGGTTTACGCCGGGTGCTGTCCTAATTTGAACTGTAAGCCACTGTTTCTGTTGAGGGAAAAACCGCAAATTAGGACAGCACCTTACGCCGACGCGTTGGTGACGAAAACGGCGGGACGTGGCATAATGCCGGGACACAAAACGGCGAAAGCCCCGCTAGCGCCTAATCCATGGGGCTTTCAGAACCACTCGACCCGGATGGGATCGGGCAGCGACGGATACCTGAGAACCCTACCCTACCTTCCCTCGCTGGTCTGAAAAAATTTTTTGCGGGCGGCCGTTGGGAGGGGTAAGACGCCGGATTTGTGCGAAGGAGCCAACTATGGAGAGTCAGACTATCGAACTGGGTGCGGCCACCCTGGCCGCCTTACAGGCGTTGGTCCCGCCGCCCGGCATGACCCCGCTGGCGTGGGTCGCCTTGGGGGTCGGCCTCGGGCAGCTCATGCTGCTCACGGTCGGGCTGGGGCTGATGTACCGGAGCAATACGAGCCGCGAGCAGCAAACCCAGGCCCAGGCCCAAGCGGAGGCGCAACGCCACGCCGAAACGATGGAAGCCTTCCGCCTCCAAGCCACCGCCAGCCGCGAGCAGCACGAGGCAACGCTCGAAGCCTTGCGTCAGCAGGAGGCCGCCAGCCGGGAACAACACACGGCCACCATGCGGGCCTTGGAAGCGTTGATCGAACGCACCGCGCCGGCCCAACCGTGACACGGTGGCTGAGGAGGCCGATATAGGGCAGGTCTCTGTGGAGAGAATCATCGGCGGATCGGATGACAGAACAACGACAGAATAAAATGATTGCGGGCGGCGTGGTTATAGGCTTGTTCGTGGGAGCCGGCATAGGAGGCAGTTTCGGGATTGCTGGTTGTGGGACAGCCGTTGCCGGGACGCTCCCTTTTGGGATCATCGGTGCGGTGATTGGCGGCCTGATAGGCCGTCTGGCCTCAAACTAGGTTGCCTGTTTCCCCACCTCAGGGGCTGTGCTCTCTTCCTCCCCAACCTACTGAGCACGACCCCGTCCTCTCATCTTGGAAAGTTGACACATTGCCCGTTATCGAGGCGGAATGACCCGCCATGGAACACCCTTCCCTGCGGTTTGTGAGAGGCCCGGTAGTCGCCCTTCTCGTCCTGACCGCCACCACGCCGGTCGGTGCTGAGGATGTTAGCTCCATGGACCGCTTTCAGCTGTGGTATGCCTGCGAGCCGATAAGTCTGGTCGTCGAGTACCTGCCCGATCATGCAGCTGAGATGGGCCTGACACGCGAGGCCATCACAACGACGGTGCGCAGCACGCCTCTATAGCCGCCGTCCGGATCGATCGGTTCCGTATCGACCGGGGTCTCTAATTCATGTGAGTGCTCCTAGGCCGTGGCTGTCTGTGTACGTCAACACACTATCTGAGGGCAGGGCGTTCAACGTAGAGTTAGAGTTCAACAAGGAGCTCTCCGATCCTGAGCTAAACGGGGAGACGGGCCGCGCCACTACCTGGGACACGGGGACGGTAGGGCAGGGGGATGCGGCCTTCATTCTCTCCGTGGTCTCGCAACTCACGGATAAATTCATTGACGAGTATCTGCGGGTCAACGACTCGGCGTGCCAGGGGCCAGGGCAAAGTTGACAGTTTGGCCGTTATCAGCCGCTCAGAGCGCCCAGGAGCGCCCCAGGCCGGCCTAAGCCTCTCAGGAGGGGGGAAAGGGCGGGGCGGGCGCCTCACGGAGCACGCGGCGGCCCTACGGCCCGCGCTGGCGGTCTCCAGCTGGCTCCTGTGGTCGGTCTCCGAGGCCCGGATCGGAAGTTGACAGTTTGCGCGTTATCCCCTTTAGAAATTCTCACCTCTCGCTGAGAGCGGTATCGTTTCCTGCCATCGGCTTGCCCCGATCGCCTTTTCGAGCTCAAGGGCTCAGGAGGGTAGGCGGCAGCGGCTTCACTCGGACGGGAGAACTGACCACAGCCAAAGGCTGAGTCGTTCCTGATAAAACACGAAGTCCGCTTGCCGGCGGAGCCGACGGTTTTCCTCCGCCGGCCCGTCTGCCCTGCCGCTACGCGCTGGCTAAGCAGCGCGTCAAGGAAAACGCTTCGCCGCGGTTGCGACTGACATACAAGCCCCCGACCAAGCGGCGCGCCCCCGCAATCCGGACCTTATGCATATGCATCCGCCGCAGGCGTGAGCGCGCCCCCGCCTGCACCTCCGCATTGCGGGTCAACAAGCGGCCTGCCCACTGACTGACAATCCCGCGCCCCTCCTGATTGCCGCGTTTGGTCACTGGCCCCTGGGGGTGGGTGTCGGCGGAGTTGCGGGCCCGGGGGGTGAGGCCGACATCCGCAGCGCCCGCCTTGGCGCTGCGGAAGCGGCGGAGATCGCCCAGTTCCGCGGGCAAGGTCAACGCGGTCTGCGGACCAACGCGGGGCAGGCGCTGCTCCAGTTCGTGGACAGCGGGCGCTTTCGCCTGGGTCTGGACGGCCGCCAGGGGCGCGTCCAGCGTGTGGAGACAGCGCGTGAGGTTGACCGTGGGCAGCTCCATCGCTTTGAGTTGGGCCAACGGGCGGGCTGCGTACAAGCTCGCACCGGGGGAGGGCACCAAGGAGGCATTCAACAGGCCCCGAATCTGGTTGCTGACCTGCTGGCGGATGCTGAACAACTGATGCCGGACGCGGAGCAGCTTGCGGTCCCCAAACTCCGCGGCGGGGGCAAAGTAGGTCGTGGCGTTGCGCTCAATATCCCCCAAGTACAAGCGCCGCGCCAGCTCGTAGGTCTCGCGCCGGGCGGTCTTTCTCCCCACCGTCTTCAGCCCGAGCTTGGTCGGATCGGCGCCGAGCCGCGCCAGCCCGGCCGGCCGGCGTTGACAAACCCCCGATTGAGCCCAATCGCTTCGACCCCCAGCCGGCCGGGCTGGCGCCACGGGCTGAACCGCTCGATGACGGCCTGCCCTTCCGCGGGCGTCATAAACCGCATCCGGCATTCTTCAACGACACTCCCTGTCGCGTCTACGACACACGCTTACACGCCGTTCTTGTGGAGATCGATCCCCATGCAATAGTCTGCTTGCTGCAGGGCTCGCCTCCCTTTGGATTGATTCAGCGCTGGCGCGGAGCATCTTTCACGGGGACGGAAATTTCTATACCGGCCGACGGAGCCGGCCACGCGGTCGAGAGTAGGTCTAGGAAAATCAGGGACTTATAGGCTAAGGCCGGCCAGGCGCGGCTGAACGATTTTAGGCAAACAGGGGGTGTGGCCGAAGATTATTCAGAGCGACCCCCAAATCAGGTAGGGGCTCAGTCACTTGGCACGAGCTGCAAGGGAAGGGTACTGCTGCATCAATTCCTCTAAGGATGGTAGCTCTGGCGACATCCACCGCCGCCTCTGTCTCAGCGTTTTAGGCGCTGGGGCTTTAATTTCTTGTTTCCGTGCGACTTTCCGTAAAGGTGAGGGGACTCGGCAAACACCGCAATACCTACTATTGTCGCCCTTCACATTCAGTATTCGGGAGCCAATAGCAGACTGGCATAAGTCAGTGAAGAGTGTCCCATGAAGGCTCCACCATCACCACCGGATAGTTCGCTTCCTCGTATCTCTGCTTGGTGTTGCTCTCTAAATCGTGAGTCACGACGATCTCGATAATTACCCGCAGAGAACCGTCTGGCCGAAAAACAACCAAGTCCGAGCGTGTGTCCTTGACCACCATTTTCTCGCTGGCGATGCTTGCGCCTCCGCTGGCAACATTGTGACTGATGGGCGTCTTGCATCTTCTGCAAGGATATCCGACTCGGTACTCGCCTCCTGTGGCAATCGCCCGGCGAAAACCCAGACAGATGAACGCTTTAGCCGCTTCATGGAGCGTCTTGTCTTTTTTACACTGGACGAAACCTGCCTTATGGGCAAAGTGCCACCGCCTTACGGGGCCGCGTTTTATCACCATTTCGCGGTCGCAACCAAAGCAGAAATGAGGGCGTCCGCGCTGGGCGTCCTCGATATGCACGGCCTCATGCGGCTGGACGTATGCGACCGGGTATTGAATGTCCATCACCATCGTCTCGCGTTAGGGTCCGGACTCATAACGGGGGTA
>JAAXHF010000011.1 GCA_012271025.1 Deltaproteobacteria bacterium
AGGCCAGCCAGCGCACGTCGTTGGCGATCTTCATCAGCGCCCCGGCCAGGGTGCGCAGCGAGGCACTGGCGGTGACCATGGCGTCGTGGGCCGACAGCGAGGCAAACTTGTTTGGCGCCGAGATGAACGACCGTCCGGTCTCGGCCGACATCTTGGCCGCGGCCAGATCACCGAACTGGGGATGGGCGTTGAGGCCGGTGCCGACCGCCGTCCCGCCGATTGCCAGCTCGCACAGTCCGGGAATCGCCCGACGCACGTCGGCCAGGGCGGCGTCAAGCTGGGCCGCCCAGCCGCCAATCTCCTGTCCCAGGGTGATCGGGGTGGCGTCCTGCAAATGGGTGCGGCCGACCTTGACCACGGTGCCGAACTGCTCGGATTTGGCGTGCAGGGTGGCGGCCAGCTGGCTGACGGCCGGAATCAGCACGTCTTCGAGCTGCTCGACCGCAGCAATGTGCATGGCGGTGGGAAAGGTATCGTTGGAGCTCTGGCCACGGTTGACATCGTCATTGGGGTGGATCGGCTTCTTTGAACCCATCTCGCCCCCGGCCAGCTCAATGGCCCGGTTTGAGATCACCTCATTGGTGTTCATATTGGTCTGGGTGCCCGAGCCGGTCTGGAAGACCACCAGCGGGAAGTGGTCGTCAAGGGCACCGGAGATCACCTCGTCGGCCGCTCGGACGATCAGGTCGACCTTGTCCTGGGGCAGCTGTCCCAACTCGCCGTTGGCCAGAGCGGCGCTTTTCTTGAGCACGCCCATGGCCCGGATGATGGGCCGGGTGAAACGGAAACGCTCAACACCGATGGGGAAGTTGGTGCGCGAACGCTCGGTCTGGGCTCCCCAGTATCGGTCGGCAGCAACCTCGATTGCTCCCATGCTGTCCGTCTCAGTTCTCGTTTTCATGCCTTACCCTTTGCTTATGTTGATGGCCGATCCCGGAGAGAGATGGACCACGGCGTTCAGATCGCCAGCAGGACAAAGACGGTCGCCACCGTCCCGACGATGGCCGCGCCATAACAGATGACCGCAATCGGCATCTGATAGCCGCGCATGCCCGTATCGTACAGGGTATGCCGAATGCGGTGCACACAGTGAAAAAATGTCAGGGAGAAAAGAACGAACAGGTAGAGCTTGGTCAGCGGATGGGCGACCAGGCTGGCCAGGGATTCGGCCGAGACCCAGCCCAGGGGAATCGCGATGCCGCTCAGCACGACATGGATCGGCACTAGCAGAGCGGCAACCATGCCCCCGGCCGAAAACAGAGACCACCAGAACGCTTCGCCCGACTTGGCCATAGCTTCAGCTCCTCAGGACGATCAACAGGATCACGACCGACACCACCAGCCAGGCCAGATAGTGCGAGCCGGCGATCACAACCGGCGGCACACGCTCTTCTCCCCGACGCACGATAATGACCTGGGGGGTCAGGTTGAACCAGGTGATGCTGTGGTAGAGCGCGGCAGCCAGGACCAGCAGGTGGAACACAATCCAGCCCGGCGAGGCCAGCCGCGCCGCCGCCGCCGCATACGCCTCAGGCCCCTGGGCCAATTCGGCCAGCTGGACGAGGAAGACGACCAGAAAGACGCCAATGAACACGCTGGTCAGCTCACGCAGCATGAACAGCACATAGTTGCGCTTGGCCAGCCACCAGGTGGACGCGGATATCGGGCGGTGGTACGGCTCGCTCATTGGGATCCCCTCGGCAGCAGCATAGACTTGAACCAGTCAATGGCTCCAGAGGCCTTGGCCTGCTGAATGGCCCCGGCCGGGTCCACGTGCTTGGGACAGACGACGGAGCACTCGCTCACAAAGGTGCACTCCCACACGCCCTCGTGCTTTGAGATGACCTCGCGCCTGGCGTCCTCGCCCTGATCGCGGGAGTCGAGGTTATAGCGCTGGGCCAGGGCAATCGCCGCCGGCCCCACAAAGGACGAGTCCAGACCGTAGACCGGGCAGGCCGCGTAGCACAGCATGCAGTTGATGCACATGCTGAACTGTTTGTAGCTGGCCAGCTCGGCCGGGCTCTGCAAATACTCGCCCTCGGCAACCGGTTTCTCCTCCTCACGGATGAGCCACGGCTGGACATCCTGGAGCTTGGCCATGAAGTCGTCCATGTTGATGATCAGGTCGCGCTCGACCGGGAAATTGGCCAGCGGTTCGACCCGGACCGGTTGGGGATAGTAGTCCCGGAGAAAGGCCGCGCAGCTGAGCTTGGGCTCGTTATTGATCATCATGCCACAGCTGCCGCACACGCCCATATGGCACGACCAGCGGTAGGACAGGCTGCCGTCCACCTCATCCTTGACATAGTTCAGCGCGTCCAGGACAACCCAGTCCTCGCGGTAGGGCACGGTGTAGGTCTGGAAAGTCGGTTCTTGCTCGACCTCCGGCCGGTAGCGAAAGACCTCCAGCGTGATGCTGCGCTCAGCCATCGTTAATCTCCATATTTTCGTTCAGCCGGCGGCCAACGGGTGATGACCACATCCCGGTACTCGATGCGGGGCGGACCGTCGTCGCTGCGGTAGGCCATCGAGTGGGCCAGAAAGTTGTCGTCGTCGCGCTGGGGATGGTCGGTACGCTGGTGAGAGCCGCGCGACTCTGTTCGGGCGACTGCGGAATAGGCCACGGCCTCGGCCACATCCAGCATGCACTCCAGTTCCAGGGCTGCCGTCAGGTCGGTATTGAAGGTCAGGCTGCGGTCGTCGAGGGAGATGTTGGCAAACCGCTCCTTGAGTTCGGACACCTTGTTACAGGTCTCTTGCAGCGAGTCCCGGGTCCGATAAATACCGGCCCCGGCCTCCATGGTCGCCGTCATCTCGGCCCGCAGGCTGGCGATGCGCTCGGTGCCGTCGGTCTTGCTGATGAACTGCTGATTGATGCGCGTCTGCTCGTCCCTGGCCTGAGCCTCGAGCGCCTGGGTGTCACACGCTGGCTGTTCCTGGGCAAAGGTCGCGGCCGCGCTGCCGGCCCGGGCGCCAAACACCAGGAGTTCGGTGAGCGAGTTCGAGCCGAGCCGGTTGGCCCCGTTGATGCTGACACACGCGCATTCGCCGGCCGCATACAGCCCCGGCAGCGGGGTCGCCGCCTCAATATCGGTGTGGATCCCGCCCATCATATAGTGCACCACCGGCCGGACCGGGATCGGTTCGTAGACCGGATCAATCCCCGCGTAGTTCTTGGCCAGCTCACGGACGAAGGGGATCTTCTTGTCGATCTTTTCCTCGCCGAGGTGGCGGACATCGAGGTGGACCACGTCGCCGTAGGGTCCCGGCATCGTGTTGCCCTTGTCGTGCTCTTTGACAAAGCACTGCGACAGCTTGTCGCGCGGACCGAGTTCCATGGTCCGTTTCTGGGGGTGTTCGGGGTCGTTGACATCCAGCGGCTTGCCCAGATCGTAGTCCTGCAGGTAACGGTAGCCGTCCTTGTTGACCAGGATGCCGCCCTCGCCCCGGGCCGCCTCGGTGATCAGGATGCCCGTCCCCGGCAGGCCGGTCGGATGGTACTGGACGAACTCCATGTCTTTCAGCGCGACTCCGGCCCGATAGGCCAGAGCCATGCCGTCACCGGTCTTGATGGCCCCGTTGGTGGTGAAGGGGAAGATTCGGCCGGCCCCGCCGGTACACATGATGACCGCCTTGGCCAGCACCGGCTGGACCATGCCGCTGCGCAGCTCAACCGCCGTCACCCCCTGGCAGCGACCGTTCTCGACCAGCAGCTTGGTGGCGAAACTCTCGTCGTAGCGCGTGATCGAGGTGTACTTCAGCGAGGTTTGAAACAGCGCGTGCAGCAGGTGGAAACCGGTCTTGTCGGCGGCAAACCAGGTGCGCTCAATCCGCATTCCGCCGAACGGGCGAACCGCAACCCGGCCGTCGGGCTCCCGACTCCAGGGACAGCCCCAGTGCTCCAGCTGGATCAACTCGGCCGGCGCCTCATTGACAAACAGCTCGACCGCATCCTGGTCCGCCATCCAGTCGGAACCGGTGATCGTATCGTTGATATGATCTTCGATGCTGTCGTTCTCTTTGATGACCGCCGCAGTCCCGCCCTCAGCCGCAACCGTATGGCTGCGCATCGGGTAGACCTTGGACACCAGGGCGATGTCGAGCTGAGGATTAATCTCGGCCACGGCAATGGCAGCCCGGAGTCCCGCCCCGCCACCGCCGACAATGAGGATGTCATGCACAGGTGCCATACTTTCCCTTATGTTGGTAAAGAGCGTGCTGCTCTCTTTCCGGGTCAGGATCGGTCATCAAGGCTCTCTTTCTTGTCCTGAGCCGTACCACAGGCCCGCGCTGTCCGCAGCTGCGGTTTTCCCGGCCCTATGCGTTTTGCGCCAACACCGTGTCCATGGCAGCGACCAGTTCCTGCACATGGCTGACCGACACCTGCATCTCCTGCTTTTCCTTGTCGCTCAGCGCAATGTCCACGACCCGTTCGACCCCACCGGCTCCGATGCTCACCGGCACGCCAAAATACACACCCTCAATCCCGTACTCGCCTTCGAGGTAGGCCGCACAGGGCAGGATGTGCTTCTTGTCGTACAGGTAGGCCTCGGTCATCTGGACCGCAGCCGAAGCCGGCGAATAGAAGGCCGAGCCGGTCTTGAGCAGGGCCACGATCTCACCGCCGGCCTGGCGAACCCGGTTCTCGATCTCCTCAAGCCGGTCGGCCGCGATCAGCCGCTCAATCGGAATGCCGCCGACCTGGCAGTAGCTCCGCACCGGCACCATATCGTCGCCGTGGCCGCCCAGGACCATGGCCGTCACGTTTTTGACCGACACGTTCAGCTCCTGGGCGATAAAGGTCCGGTAGCGCGACGAGTCGAGCACCCCGGCCTGGCCGACGACCCGATTTTTGGGAAAGCCGGTGACACGTTTGGCCAGGGTCACCATGGCGTCGAGCGGGTTGGTAATCACGATCAGAAAGCTGTTCGGCGCATAGCTGGCGATGTTCTCCGAGACCTCGCGCATGATTTTGCAGTTGATGCCCAGCAGGTCGTCCCGGCTCATGCCCGGCTTACGGGCCACTCCGGCGGTCACGATGCACACGTCCGCATCCTGAATGTCGCTGTAGCTGGTCGTGCCGGTCAGGTTCACGTCGTAGCCCTCAATCGGTCCGGCTTCGAGCAGGTCGAGCGCCTTCCCCTGGGGCAGGCCGTCAATCACGTCGTACAGAACCACATCGCCGAGTCCCTTGAGGGCGCACAGGTGGGCCAGCGTGCCCCCGATATTGCCCGCGCCGATCAGTGCAATTTTCTTTCGTGCCATAGCGTATGCTCCAGAGCCTGGCCCTTCGTCCAGCATGAGAATAGGGGGTAAAATGCCAAAATTTCCCAAGCCTGTCTAGCCCGACAGGCCCCAGCGCTGCGGTCCCAGCCCACGCCCGAGCCGAACCTAGGACGTGGCCCGCAGCGCCGGGGTGGGGCGTGTCGCGGACCGCGATTCGCCTCGCAGGAAGCGCACGAACTCCTGAACCGCAGGGGTGAAACGACGGCCCCGCTTGGAGAGGATCCCCAGCGGCCGCATCACCACCTCGTCGACAAAGGGAATCACCTTCAGGGTGTTATTTTGGACCTCCTGCACAATACTCGGCTCAGGGACAATGGCCAGGCTTGAGCCGAGTTCGACGATCCGTTTGACGGTTTCGATATTGTCCACCTCTGTGGTGTACTGCACCCGGACGTGGTGTTGACGAAAAATCCGGTCCAGCGCCCGGCGGGTCGGAATATCGCGCTCAAAACCGACAAACTTCTCCCGGTCCAGGCTTTTCATCGGCAAGCTGCTGAGGGCGGCGAACGGGTGCTGCGGCGCACACACCAGGACCAGCCGATCCTCACGAAACGGCGTGACCACAATCTGGGAGCGTTTGGTTGGGTAGGCCACGATGCCCAGGTCAATATCCCCACGGCTCACGTCTTCGTAGATCTTGTTGACCCGGGTGTACTCGAGGTGGACCTCGACCTCGGGAAAAGTCTGAAGGTAGTGCTTGAGTGGAGCGGACAGCTCGTACAGCCCGACACTGTAGACCGTGTTGACCCGCACGCTCCCGGCTACCGTGTGCGACAGGGCCTGCAGCTCCTCTTCGATCTGGCGATACTTTTGGGAGATCTGCTTCCCGGCCTGGTACAGGGCTTCCCCGGCCTGGGTGAGTCGGATGCGTCCCCGAGAACGCTCGACCAGCTGTCGGTCGTAGTGGGCTTCGAGACTGCGGATCTGCTGGCTGACTGCAGACTGGGTCAGCAGATTCTTTGACGCCGCCCGGGAAAAACTGCCCGTCTCGACCACGTCACAGAAGACTTTAAAGAGTTCCAGATGCATACAGACGAGAGATGCGAAGCACAGTGCCAAAATTCGGCCCGCGTGTCCAGGCGTGCGGCCCGCCGCAAAGCTTGACTCCCCGACCGCTGTCCAGCATGTTCTCGGGAGAGGAGGAGTTGCTATGGCGACCGAACACACGGGGACACCACCGAACACCGCAATGACAGGAGCTGAGGCGGTCATTCGAACCGCAGCCGCAGCCGGCATCGATGTCTGCTTTGCCAATCCGGGGACGACCGAACTCTACCTGGTCGAGGCGCTCGACCGCTGCCCCCAGATTCGCTCCGTCCTGTCCGTCTTTGAGGGGGTGTGTACGGGTGCGGCGGACGGCTACACCCGGATCACCGGCCGGCCGGCCCTGGCCCTCCTCCACCTCGGTCCCGGTCTGGCCAACGGCCTGGCCAATCTGCACAACGCCCGCAAAGCCAACTCACCCGTCGTGTCGGTCGTTGGAGAACACGCCACCTGGCACATCGCCGCAGACGCGCCGCTGACCTCCGACATCGCAACCCTGGCCCAACCCATGGCCCATTTTGTCAAAACGCCGACCAGGGTAGAGGACGCCGCCGCCGACATGGCCGAGGTTATTGCCAGAGCCACCCAGCGGCCGAGCGGGCCGGGCACCCTGATCCTGCCCGGCGATATGCAGTGGGCAAAGGTCAGCCAACCCCTCCCCCAACCGGTGCTCTCGCAGCCCGCTCCGCCCCAGCCCGAGGCGGTCGAGCGCGCGGCGCGGGCGCTGAGCCGGCCTGGGGCGGCGCTGGTGCTGGGCGGCAGCGCGCTGCGGGCCGTAGGCTTGCGGGCGGCCGACCGGATCGCCCAAGCCACCGGCTGCAAGGTCTTGGCCCCGACCTTTCCGCCGGTCCAGGACCGGGGGCGCGGCCTGATATGCCCGGACAAGATTCCCTACGCCCCGGAGCCGGCCCGTCAGGTCCTGGAGCCGTATAAGACCCTGGTGCTGGCCGGCGCCGCCAAACCGGTCGCCTTCTTCGGTTATCCCAACAACCGGAGTGGTCTGTATGCCGAAGACGCCGAGTTGCTCGAAGCGTGTGGCGCCGAGGGCGACCCGGCCGCCGCGGTCATCGCCCTGGCCGAGGCGCTCGACGCGCCGCCCGAGCGCCAGGCACCCACCCCCGACCGTCCGGCGCCGCCGAGCGGCCCCCTGACGCCACGCCATATGTGCCAGGCGGTGGCAGCTCTCCAGCCCGACAACGCCATTGTGATGGACGAGGGGGCGACCGCCGGCTTTGGTTACTATCCGATGGCGGCCGGCGCTCCGCCCTTCACCTATATGGCCCTGACCGGCGGCTCGATTGGCCAGGGTCTGCCGTGTGCGGCCGGTGCCGCTGCCGCCGCGCCGGACCGACCGGTGGTATGTCTGGAGGGCGACGGCTCGTCCCTGTATACCATCCAGGCGCTGTGGACGATGGCCCGCGAGAAACACAACGTGACCGCTATCATCTGCAAGAACCGGGCGTACTCCATTTTGCGCTGGGAGCTGGAACGGGCCAAGATCACCCCAGGTGAGGCCAGCCTGTCCCTGACCGGTCTGGATTCGCCCGTGTTTGATTTTGTCAAGCTGGCCGAGGGCTTTGGAGTCGAGGCGCGGGCGGTGTGGACGGCCGAAGAGCTGAACGACGCCCTCGGCTACGGGTTCGGCAGCCCGGGGCCGATGCTGATCGAGGCCAACCTGGAGTAGGCTCCGCCCGTGGGCCATGCGGGGCTCAGATGAATATCCCGTCCGCGCTCTACCGCCCTTCCCTGGCGCTGCTGACCGACCTGTACCAACTCACCATGGCCTACGGCTACTGGCGGTCGGGCATGGCCGACAGGCGGGCGGTGTTTCAGCTGTCCTTTCGCCACCAGCCGTTTGGCGGCGCGTTCAGCCTGGCCTGCGGTCTGGCCTACGCCATCGACTTCCTGAGCCACGTGCGGTTTACCGCCGAGGATGTCGCCTACCTGGCCGAGCTGACCGGCAACGACGGCAAAGCCTTGTTTCCCCGCGAGTTTCTCGGCTATCTGCAAGAGCTGCGCTTCTCGTGTTCGGTTGACGCCATCCCCGAAGGCACGCCTGTTTTCCCCAACCAACCCCTGCTGCGCGTTCAGGGCCCGCTCATCCAAGGCCAACTGCTTGAAACCGCGCTGCTCAATATCATCAATTTCCAAACCCTGATCGCCACCAAATCGGCTCGTATCTGCCTGGCCGCCGAGGGAGAGCCGGTGCTCGAATTCGGTCTGCGCCGCGCTCAGGGTATTGACGGTGCGCTGGCAGCGAGTCGGGCGGCGTATATCGGCGGCTGTGCCGCCACCTCGAACGTGTTGGCCGGAAAACTGTTCGGGATTCCGGTCAGGGGCACCCATGCCCACAGCTGGGTCATGGCCTTTGACACGGAACTCGAAGCGTTCGAGGCCTATGCCCGGGCCATGCCCAACAACTGCATCTTTCTGGTCGATACCTATAACAGTCTGGCCGGGGTACGCCGGGCGGTGCGGGTCGGTCACTGGCTGCGCGACCAGGGCCATGAGCTGGTCGGCATTCGCCTGGACTCGGGCGATTTTGTTCAGCTCGGGATCGAGGCGCGTACGATCCTGGACCAGGCCGGCTTTCCTGAGGCGTTCATTGTCGGTAGCAACGACCTGGACGAACACGCCGTTGCCCGCCTCAAAGCCCAGGGCAGTCCGATCGGGGTGTGGGGTATCGGCACCAAGCTGGTCACGGCCGATGACCAGCCGGCCCTGGGCGGGGTCTATAAGCTGAGTGCGGTACGCAGCCCGGGCCGGCCCTGGCAGTACAAAGTCAAACTGTCGGAAGAGGACGACAAAACCACCACCCCGGGCATTCTTCAGGTGCGCCGCTATCAGACCGGCGGGAGCTTTGTCGGCGACACGGTGTATGACACCCGGCTGGGGATTGACGACGCGGCGCGGGTCGCCGGCGCGGGCCGGCCGACGTGGCGCGACCTGCTGGTGCCGGTCTTCCGTCAGGGCGAAGCCGTGTATACCAGCCCCGAGCCGGCCGCGATCCGCCAGCGGGCCCAGGACCAGCTGGGCTGTTTACCGTCGGCGGTCACCCGGCTCAGCGATCCGCGACCGTATCCGCTGGAACTCGAACCGCAGCTGGCCGCCCTCAAGAGCCGCCTAGTCCGCCGCGCACGAGCCCACGCCGGCTGAACCGCCATGTCTGGACGCCGGCCATAAAGCGTGTCATAGCTGCGGATCAGAAGAGCCTGGACACAGCTGGACAAAGGAGGGAGGCATGAAAATTCGAGCGACCTCGCACATCGCCATCGGCGTCAGCAACATGGCCGAGTCGCTGAAATTCTACCGCGACCTGCTGGGCCTGCGCGTCAGCCTGGACGATCCGAACGAAAACCCGGGGGGCATGATCCAGACGGTCACCGGCGCCGAGCGGCCCGGTCGCCACGGAGTATACCTGCGCTGGGAGGATGGCCCGGACGCCACATTCATCGTCCTGTCCCAGAACCGTCCGACCTCGGGCGAGGCGATCAATCTGACCCAGGTCGGTATCCACCATTTTGCCTTCTGGGTGGACGATCTGGAGGAGACCTTCGAGAAGGTCAAGGCGGCGGGCGTGCCGGTCGTCCTGGCCCCAAGAGTCTTCGACAGCGTCGCCTACGGCGAGGCGCCGGGCGGCAAAGTCATGACCACCCTGTTCAAAGACCCCGACGGGATCGTGATCCAGCTCGATCAACGCGTCCCCTGAAAAGGAGGAAGTCCCATGGCACTTGGCGCGAACAAAGTCGAATACGAAGTGATCGAAGGCTGGGAGCAGCTGCCCGAGGGCTGGTCGTTTGTCGAGGTGGCGGGCGTGGCCACCGACTCCCAGGACCGGGTGTACGCCTTTAACCGTGGCGAGCACCCGATGATCGTCTTTGACCGGGACGGCAAGTTCCTCGACGCCTGGGGAGAAGACGTGTTCACCAACGCCCACGGCATCTTCATCGGCCCGGATGACACCATCTACTGCGCCGACAATTTTGACCACACCGTCCGCCTGTGCAAACCCGACGGCACGCTGCTCAAAACCCTGGGCGAGAAAGACACACCCGCCGACACCGGCTTCAAAGCCTGGACCACCCCGGTCCAGCAGTCGGCCGGTCCGTTCAACATGGTGACCAATGTCGCCCTGGCACCGGACGGCGCGATGTATATCGCCGACGGCTACGGCAACGCCCGGGTGCATAAATTCTCGGCCGAGGGCGAGTTGCTGTTCTCCTGGGGGGAACCCGGCAGCGGCCCGGGCCAGTTCAAAATCCCACACTCGATTGCGGTTGACCGGCGCGGCACGGTCTACGTCGCCGACCGCGAGAACTCCCGCATTCAGGTGTTCAGCGCCGACGGCGAGTACCGCGCCGAATGGACCCATGTGAGCCGCCCGGACGATCTGTATATCGACGCCGACGAGAACCTGTTTGTGGCCGAGCTGGGCTTCAAGGTCGCCAACATGCCGAACGGCCTGGGCGCCGAAGTGCCCCCCCACGAGCCCCCGTCGTGCGTCAGCGTGCTGACCCTGGACGGAGAAATCCAGCACCGCTTTGGGGAGCACGGTCTGGAGCCGGGCAATTTCTATGCGCCGCACGGCATCTGGGCCGACTCGCGGGGCGACCTGTACGTCAGCGAGGTGAACTACAGCGCGGGCGGCAGACAGGGCCTGATCCCGCTCGACGGCCATGTGCTGCAAAAGTTCGTGCGCCTCAACAAATAGCTCGTGGGGCGTGTGAGCGGGAGGATGAAGCGTGGTCCGCGTCGCAATCCTGGATGATTATCAACACCTTGCCCGGCGCATGACCGACTGGGCGGTGCTGCCTGCCGAGGTCAGCCTCGAGGTGTTCCACGATCACCTCACCGACGAGGCCGCCCTGGTCCGGCGTCTCGAAGATTTCGAGATCGTCATGGCCATGCGCGAGCGTACGCCCTTCCCCCGCAGCCTGCTGGAACGCCTGCCCAAGCTGCAACTGCTGACCACCACCGGCATGCGCAACGCGGCGATTGACCTGGACGCCGCCACCGACTGCGGCGTTGTGGTGTGCGGCACCGGGGGCGTGGGCTATCCGACCGCCGAGCTGACCTGGGGCCTGATCCTGGCCCTG
>JAAXHF010000600.1 GCA_012271025.1 Deltaproteobacteria bacterium
CATCCACACCGCCTGGCGGAACGCGCGAGTCCCCTGGGAACAGAGCGAAGCGTTTCTGTTCGGGCCGGTGAAGAACGACGGACACGACCCGGCCCTGGACTCCTGGCCGCTCAATGTGACTGATGTTGAAAATATCATCGCCTCCGACCAGGACATTTCGAGCCTCGACCTTGCCGATGACGCCAAGGGCTTCCATGCCCTGGAATACCTGCTGTTCCAGGATCAGGCCGGGAATACCGATTCAGCCGCAATTGTGGCCTCGCTCTTCGATGCCAGCGGTGGTTCGTCCCGCCGGAGCCAGTATGCGCGCAATGCGCTGGTGACATTGCTGGCGAACACCAGGGCGCTGCGCGACAGTTGGGACCCCGACAACGGCAACTTTGTGGCCGAACTCGCCCTGGCCGGTCAGGGCAGTACGACCTACACCGACCAGCAATCGGCCGTGCAGGAACTGGTCAACGGCATGATCGGGATTGCTGACGAGGTGGCCAACACCAAACTGGCGGTGCCCCTCACCGACCAGAGCACGGCGGAAGAGGAGTCCCGCTTCAGCAATAATTCCAGGCGCGATTTCATCAACAATCTGCACAGTATCAACAACGTCTATGAGGGCCGTTTTGACCCAGCTGACGGGACCTCGACGGGGGTGACGGATTTTGTCGCCAACCAAGAGCCTGAGCGTGACGCGCAGGTACGGATGGCGATCCGTGACGCCATGGCGGCAGTCATCGCCATCCCCGAGCCGTTTGGAAAGAGCATCATTGATCGTCCCGATACTGTCCGAGCGGCCATTCGGGCGGTTCAGGACGTGCAGGCGGAGTTGGAAGCCGTCAAGGCCCTTGTCGATACTGCGAGTTTCGCCCACTGAGCGACCCGATGACTGGACGAGGGAGAGACTGCCCTGAGCGGCCCATCCCCTACAGGACACGTTCCTGCTCTCCTTCCAGACACCTGAGGGTTCAGACCAAGAGCCAAGTAAGGAGCAAGGAGAGCAGTGTGTTGTATCGTGCGTGTATCCTGTGTGTCTGCCTGGCGTGGCCGGCGGTGAGTCAGGCCAGCCTGACCGTCAGCCTCGAAAACCCCGGCGATGGCGGCAGTGTCTCGGGCCTGAGCGTCATTTCCGGCTGGGCCTTCTCGGACAGCGACGCGCCCATTACGGTCGCGCTCCACATCAATGGCGAGCCCTACGGCCGCGTCCCGTGCTGCGGTCCGCGCCAGGATGTGAGGGACGCCATACCTGGGGCGCCGCTGCATACGGCCTTTGGGATGCTGTTCAACTACGGCCTGCTCGACGCGGGCGTCCACAGCCTGGGGGTGGAGGTCACGGCGCCGGGCGAAGAGCCGGTCTTTGTCGAGCATCCCGTCAGGGTGGTGAAGCCGGGCGGGGCCGAGTTCGTTGACCAGCTCGACCTGAGTCAGGCCCAGGCCGGCATTGAGGGCAACGAACTCGTGCTGTCCGGGGTCCGGTTGCGCTCCGAGCTGGGCATGAGCAGCGTTGACCTGCGGGTGACCTACGAGCCGAGCAGCCAATCTCCGGTCATTGTGGCCGCCACCGACAGCGACCCGAGCGGCGCGCAGCACGCCGCCCTGTCGGGCGGCGAGACCACCCTTTTCGACGCGAGCAGTCAGGCGTTTGAAATGCCCGCCCCGAACCTGACCGGGCAGCGCCTCCAGAAGCATTTCGATGGGGACGCCGCTTTTGGAGACAGTTTCGTCACCACCCCCGCTCCGGTCTTCAGCGGCCTGGGCCCCATCTTCAACAATAATGCCTGCGACAGCTGTCACCCGAAAAACGGACGCGGCCGCCCGCCCCGAGAGGGCGAGCGGCTGAGGTCGATGTTTCTGCGCGTCAGCCTCCCCGGCACCGACGCCCTGACGGGCGGCCCGCTGCCCGTTCCGGGCATGGGCACCCAGCTCCAACATCGGGCCGTGTTTGGCGTTCCGCCGGAAGCGGACGTGAGCATGACCGAAACCGAGCGTCTCGAAACCTTTGCCGACGGCGAGACCATCCGTCTGCGGACGCTGCACTTCCACATCGAGAACCCGCTTGAACCCCTGCCCGCCCACGTCCTGACCTCACCCCGCACCGGCCTGCCCGTCTTTGGACGTGGCCTGCTCGAAGCGATTGACCAGGCAACGATCCTGGCCCTGGCCGACGAGTTTGACGCCGATGGAGACGGGATTTCCGGTCGGCCGAATAGGGTCTGGGACATCGTCACCGGCACAACGCGGCTCGGTCGCTTCGGCTGGAAGGCCAATAACCCCAGCCTCTTCCAGCAGACCTTCAGCGCCTATCAGCAAGACATCGGCATTACCAACCCGGTCTTGCCGCTTGAAAGCGCTTCGGGCCAAATCCAGGCCGACGGCCGGCCCGACGATCCCGAGATCGATATGGAAACCCTTGACGTGGCGACCTTCTACGTCCAGACGCTGGCCGTTCCGGCCCGTCGCAACATACACGACCCGCAGATCCGCCGAGGCGAAGAACTGTTTGCTGCTGCCGGTTGTGCAGCCTGCCATACCCCGACGCTGCGGACAGGCGTCCTGGTCGGGGTGCCGGAGGTGTCGCACCAGACGATTCATCCCTACACCGATATGCTGCTCCACGACATGGGCGAAGGCTTGGCCGACGGTCGGCCCGACTTTCTGGCCACGGGTCGGGAGTGGCGCACCCCGCCGCTGTGGGGCATCGGGCTGACCCTCCGTATCCAGGGCCATACCCTGTTCCTGCACGACGGCCGGGCGCGCAGCCTCATGGAAGCGATCATGTGGCACGGCGGGGAAGCCGCCGGGTCACGAGAGGCTGTGCGGGCGATGGACAAGGAAGACCGCCAAGCCCTGATCGCGTTTTTGGAGTCGCTGTAAGCGGATTTCAGCCTTGACAAAGACAAAGAAGCATCGTAGAAGCTAGTTGAATTTGAGAATCAATTTCAACTGACAGACCAGAGGCCAGCAGCGATGCAGCTCAGAGCCCGCCAGGAAGCGTATTTTCCGGCGGGCTTTTTTTATGGGCGGACAACAGTGCAACAGCGGGGCGACCGGGCTCCCGGCCAGGGATGACACAAGCGGACCTCTCGTCACGGCGGACTCCAGCCGACTCGGGAGGGTTGCCCGAAAAAGAACGCGTATGCGAATCAACCGTATTTGGGGAGTGGCGGCCATTCTTGTCCTGTGTCTGGGAAGTACCCCCTCGGCTCAGGACTCCCCGCAGCAGACACCAGCCTCAGGCGAACAGCCAGCTCCGCCGTCGTCCGCTCCGGTTGTCGTGCTGGACAAAATATCGGTAACAGCCACAAAAAGTGAAGAACGCTCGGTGTTTGATATCCCCGGCCATGTCAGTGTGATTGACCGTCAGGACATCGAACGCTACCAGGCCCAGGACCTGGCTGACCTGCTCCGCTATGAGCCGGGCATCGACATTGTTTCGGGACCCCGCCGCATCACCGAGCGGCCATCCATTCGCGGGCTGAGCGGCACGCGTGTCATGCTGACCGTTGACGGCGCGCGGCTCAATTACAATACCGCCCACGGGGGCAACCTGAACTTCGTTGATATCGAGTCCCTGGAACGGCTCGAAATCATCCGCGGCCCGGCCTCGGCGCTGTACGGCAGCAGTGCCCTGGGCGGCACGATCAATGTGCTGACCAAGAGCGGCAGCGAAATGCTGCGCCCCGGCCAGACCGTGGGCGCCCGGGTCCGCTGGACGTTCAACAGCGCCAACCAGGAACTGAGCGAGCACGTCTCCCTGTACGGCATCATTGGCAAGCGTTTCGATTACATCGCCAGCTACACCCGCCGTGACGCCAGCGATGTGGAAACGGCCAGAGACACCATCGACAACAGCGGCTTCCGCACAAATGACGTATTCCTCAAGGGCCGCTATTTTGTGACCGAGCGGGATACGCTGAGTTTTACCACCCAACTCTTCCGCGACACCTCGGATATTCCCTTTGCGTCGAGCGACCAATACGCCAGCCGCACCCAAGACGATGATACGGACCGTAGCCTGTTCAACCTGCGCTACGACCACCACGCGCCAGGCTCATGGCTGAGGCGCATCACCTGGCTGGGCTATCTGCACCAGACCGA
>JAAXHF010000686.1 GCA_012271025.1 Deltaproteobacteria bacterium
GCCAGGACGAGCAACAGCTCGTGGGTCAGGCTCGGGTCGTGGCGAAATATCAGGCTGAAGGTCCGAAAAATGGCGTACACCCCGACCTTGGTCAGCATGCCGCCAAAAAAGGCGCTCATGCCCGCCGGCGGCTGAAAGTACGGGCCCGGCAGCCAGACATACAGCGGAAAGATGGCGGCCTTGGAGCCGAAGACGAACAGGAATAACAGGGCCAGTATGGTCGGCATCGGGCTGCCCGTCGGCAGCGCCTGTATCTTCAGGGCCAGATCGGCCATGTTCAGCGTGCCCAGGCTGCGGTAGGTGACGGCCAGGGCCAGCAGGAAAAACGTCGAGGCAATCAGGTTGATGACCAGGTATTTGAGCGTCTCCCGCAGCTGGCCCGGCTCGGAACCCAGGACCAGCAGGGCGAACGAGGCGATCAGCAGGATCTCGAAGAACACGAACAGGTTGAACAGGTCGCCGGTCAGGAACGCGCCGTTGACCCCCATCAGCAGGATGAAAAACAGCGGGAAATAGAAGTGCTCCTGACGGTCGGGGTCGATTGAGGCCAGGGAAAACAGGCCGACGGCCAGGGCGATGGTCATGTTCAGCCCGACCATCGTCATGCTCAGCGCATCGGCCACCAGGACAATCCCGAACGGCGCGGGCCAGTTGCCCATGCGCAGGACCACGATCCCGTTGCTCCAGACGTAGAACAGCCCGAGCAGGGACAGCAGCCACAGCCCGCCAATCGTGATGATGCTCAGCAGGCGTTGCAGGGCCGGCCGCTGCGGAAACGCGGCCAGGACTGCGGCGGCCACGACCGGACCGATGACAAACAGGATGAACAGCTCGTGCAGCATACGCAGCGTCACATTCAGGTCAGTCTTTGTCTTCCTTCATTCATCCTTCATCCTTCCCCTCACTCCTCCCCGCCGGCCAGCTCGTTAATATCGTTCGAGTCGCACACCTGACGGGTGCGAAAGGCCAGCACCATGGCAAAGGCGGTCATGCCGAAGCTGATGACAATGGCGGTCAGCACCAGGGCCTGGGGCAGGGGGTCGGTGTAGGGCGGAGGGGAGGTGAGCAGCGGCGGGCTGCCATGCCCGAGG
Organism: Deltaproteobacteria bacterium; assembly: GCA_012271025.1. The sequence continues at coordinate 1,092 of JAAXHF010000686.1, forward strand.
CCGCCCGACAGCATCAGGGACAGGTTGGCCGCGTGCGAGTAGAGCGACAGGCCAATGACGACCTGCAGCAGGTGGTGCTGGAGCAGGAGGTAGGTCCCGCAGCCGAACAGCACGCCAATCACGCCAATGAGAATGAGTTCCACCGCTCGGCTCCTATGCCTCGGCAACCCGCTGAATGATGCCGATGCTTGTCCCGACGACGACCAGATACACGCCGATGTCAAAACCCAGGGCCGTGGCCAGTTCGACCTCGCCCAGCAAGGGCACCGAAAAGTGACCGAACGCGCTGGTCAAAAACGGCTGGCCAAAGGCCACCGCGCCCAGCCCGGTGAGGGCGGCCACCAACAGCCCCAGACTCACAATCCGAACCGGGTTCAGCAGCGTTTCGCGCCGGAAGGTGGCGGCGTCAAAGGCGATCATCTGAAAGGTAATGGCCACCGCAGTCAGCACCCCGGCGATAAAGCCGCCCCCCGGCGCGTTGTGGCCGCGCAGCAGCAGATAGATGGCGAACAGCAGCATCAGGTGCAGGGTCAGGCGGGCAAACGACTGGAGGATCGGCGAGCGGGAACCGGCGACCCGCAGCAGGCTGCCGAGTCGGCCGCGGCCCGGGCCGCCCAGCTCGATCATGGCCACCACGGCCAGCGCGGCCACCGCAAACACGGTGATCTCTCCCATGGTGTCAAAGCCCCGAAAATCGACCAGAATCACATTAACGACATTCTGCCCGCCGGCCAGTGCATAGCTGTTGTCCAGGAAATACGGGGCCAGCAGGGACGGGGCAAACTCGATATTGGCGGCCAGGAGCAGGAGGGCGGCCAAGCCTCCGACGCCGATACTCAGGCCGAGGTGCAGCAGCCGGCGGCTGACGGGCGGCCGGACATTGTCCAGCGGGGAAAAAAAGCGCAGCACCAGCAGAAACAGGACCAGCCCGACCGCCTCAACCAGAATCTGGGTCAGGGCCAGATCCGGCGCGCTGAACAGCACGAAAAAGATCGAGACCAGGGAGCCGACCAGACCCAGCGCCAGAATGATGGCGATCCGCGAGCGAAACACGCAGCAGGCCAGGGCGGCCACGCCAATCAGCACGGCCAGGCCGATTTCATACCAGCTGGCCGCCGCCTCGGTTTGCAGCGGGGTCACGGCAAAGAACTGCCAGACCGGCAGGCTGAGCCCCAGGATGAGGGCGATCAGCACATAGCAGATGTAGTCGGTCAGGCGCCCGGTCATATACAGGCGGCGCTGCCAGGTGAAGGCGGCGCTCAGCCAGGCCAGGCTGTCAACATACAGCCGGTCGAACGAGTACCAGGCCCGGGCGGTTTGCAGGCCGGGGATGAACGACCGGCGTGCCACGAATAAGCCCAGCCCGACCGCCAGGCTGAGCCCGCTCAGCAGCAGCGGCGGGTTGATTCCGTGCCACAGGCCCAGATGCGGCAGATGAGACGCGGAGTCGCCCACCGTCCCCAGGGCCGGCGTAATCAGGGCTTCGGCCAGACCCGGCACAAGCCCGTAGACCAGGGCCAGCGCGCTGAGGACCAGGATGGGCAGGGCCATGCCGAGCGGCGTGTGGTCGATCCGGCGTGGGTACGGGGAGTGGTCCTCGGCAGGCTGGACGGGGGCCGGCCGCACGGCAAAAAACGTCCCGTAGCACAGCACGGCTGAGTACAGGAAGGTCAGGCAGCTGGCTGCCACGGCCAGCCCGCTCAGGCCCGGTCCGACCGTCAAGACCGACTCGTAGAACAGCTCTTTGCTGATAAAGCCGCCCAGGGGCGGCAGGCCGGCCATTGACAGACAGGCCAGCACGGCCGCCCCGGCAATCAGCGGCATCTCCCGACGCTGGCTGCCCAGCCGCCGGATGTCTCGGGTGCCGGCTTCGTGCTCGACCGCTCCGGCGGTCAGAAACAGGGCGCCCTTGAACGCCGCGTGGTTGACGATGTGCAGCACCGCAGCCAGCAGGGCCAGCCGCGTTCCAACGCCGAGCAAGAGCACGATCAGGCCCAGCTGACTGACCGTCGAGTAGGCCAGCAGGGCTTTCAGGTCGGTCTGTTTACACGCCAGCGCCCCGCCCCAGACCATGGTCAGGGCTCCGACGCCGACGCCGGCCGTAGACCAGACCGGATCGGCGGCGAACAACGGAGACACGCGCGCCATGAGGTACAGCCCGGCCTTGACCATGGTGGCCGCGTGCAGATAGGCGCTGACCGGGGTGGGGGCTTCCATGGCCGAGGGCAGCCAGATGTGAAACGGAAACTGGGCCGACTTGGTGAAGGCCGCTACCAGAAAACACACCCCAACCGCGCTCGACAGGGCGGGCTGGGTGGCCAGCAGCTGCGACAGCTCCAGGCTGCCGGTCTGCTCAAAGACCAGAAAAATCCCGAACAGCAGGACCAGACCGCCGCCGGCGGTCAGGCCCAGGGCCTTGATCGCCCCCTCGCAGGCGGCGGCGCGCTGCGAGCGAAAACCGATCAGCAGAAACGAGGCGACGCTGGTCAGCTCCCAGAACACCAGCAGGACGACGAGGTTGTCGGCCTGCACCACGCCCATCATGGCGCTGTTGAACAGCAGCAAAAACCGATACAGGCGGCCCAGCTGGGGATCGTCGTGCAGATACGAGCCGGCATAGATGAACACCAGCAGGCCGACGCCCGAGATCAGGCTGACGAACAGCCAGCTCAGGCCGTCGAGCTGCAAACTCAGCCGCAGTCCGAGCGCCGGCAGCCACGGCCACGAGATGTGGACGCTGGCGCCGTGCTGGATATCGGCCCACAGCAGCACCACCACACACACCTGGACGGCCGGGATCAGGCTGAACACGGGGGCGGTTGCTCGGCGGAAACGCGACGGCAGCGGAATGAGCGCGCCGAGCAGGGGCAGGACGATGAGGACAGGGAGGAGAACCGGTGACACTGAGGTGCATTTTCACTAAATCGCCTCTGGCGTCAATGGCAGGCCGGTCTTCCCGGTTGCCTGGCCGCGTCTTGACAGCTTGTAGACTGCCCCATAGCCTACCTGTCTTTGCATGCGCTTCAGCCTGACCGTGTGGATGAGGAAGACAGGCTGAGCCGTAGGTGGGTCGGCCGTTTTAGCCGGCCGGCCGCAAGCGCTACGAGGAGGCGTGCCGGACGATGTTACCCCGTCGGTGGATGGAAGCCTATATCAACTTTCTGCTGCGCCAGCGCTGGATTGTGCTCGGCCTGGCGGTCGTCCTCACCGCGTTTTTTGTCTACCAGCTGGGCCACGCCAAAATTCAGATGAACTTCCTGGACTTCTATCCGCCCGGGCATCCGTACATGCAGCTGGTCAAAAAACACGCCCGGATGTTCGGCTCGGCCAACGTCCTGGTCATGGCGGTCGAGGTCAAGCAGGGCGACATCTTCAATGTCGAGACCCTCAACAAGATCGACCGGCTGACGATTGCGCTGCTGGAGACGCCCGGGGTCAACGGCTGGCAGGTGCTGTCCATCTCGCATCCCAAGATGCGCAACATCGAGATATCCAGCGCCGGCATCCAGGCCCTGCCGCTGTTCTTCCCAGGACCGCCGAAAACCCAGGCCCAGGCCGACCGGATCAAGAAGGCCGTGTATACCAACGACGGGATTCTCGGCGTACACGTCTCCTACGATACCCAGATGGCCCTGATCACGGCCGCGTTCTGGGAGTCGGGCCTCGATTTCGGGCGGATGAAGGAACACCTGTTTCGCCTTCAGGCCGAGGAGACTGACGCCCGCCACGCTATCTACATGACCGGTTTCCCGGCCCTGTTCTGCTGGATCTTTGAGTACCAGCCGTGGATTGTCGGGATTACGCTGCTGACCATCGGGTCGATCATGGCCCTGCTGTGGTTCTACTTTCGGACGATTCACGGCGTCTGGATTCCGCTCTTTTCCGGGGGGCTCAGCACGGTCTGGGCGCTGGGCTTTGCCGGTGCGCTGGGCTTCAGCATCGACCTGTTGATGATTGTGGTCTTTCTGCTGATCACCGCCCGGGCGCTGTCCCACTCGGTCCAGTCGATGGAGCGCTACCACGAGGAGTATGCCCGCCTGGGGGACAAAGACGCCGCCATTTTGCAGTCCTACCTGGGGCTCTTCTCGCCCGCCCTGGTCTCCATCGCCTCGGATGGGCTGGCCATCCTGAGCCTGGCCGTGGCCCGGATTCCGCTGATTCAGAAGACGGCCTTTTTGTCCAGCTTCTGGATTTTTACCATTGCGGTCAGCGTGGTCACCCTGCACCCCATCCTGCTCAGCTTCTTGCCGCCGCCGCGTCACGATCCCCGGGCCGGCCGGCGGCTGTCGGACCGGATCTATACCGGCATCAACCGCCGCCTGGTCCGGGTCAGTCGGGGCGCGGCGCGGTATGCCACGGCGACCAGTTTCGGCCTGGCCCTGCTTGTCGGCATCTATTTTGCCATGCAGATCAAAATCGGCGACGTGTCGTTCGGCAAAGCCCTGTTCTACTTCGACCATCCGTATAACGTGGCCTATGACCGGATTATTGCTCGGGACTTCGCCGGCATCTCGCAGCTGGTGGTCATCGCCGAGGGGGCCGAGCCGGGAACCTTTCGCAGGGTGGATGCCCTGCACGCCCTGGAGGGCTTTCAGCGCCATATGGAGCGCAGCAATGAGCTGGCCGGGGGCAGCGTCAGCGGGGCGGATATCATCCGCCAGATTTATCAGCGCTTTGAGGAGGGAATTCCCAAGTGGGCGATTCTGCCCAAGAAGTCGGTCGATATCGGCAATATGTTCGCCTATTTCCTGATGTCGGCCGGGGCGCCGGCCCTGGAGCGTTTTGTTGATAAAGACCTCCAGAACGCCACCGTCACCATCTTCTTTCGGGATTACCAGCACGACACGGTCATGGAAGCCTTGAATCGGGCCAAGGAGTATATTGCCAGCAACCCGATTGAGGATGTCGAGTTTCGGCTGGCCGGCGGGCTGTTCGGGATTCTGGCCGCCATCAACGAAGAGGTCGAGTGGTCCTACCGGGTCAACCTCACGCTGGTCCTGGCCACGGTGTTTGTGTTGAGCCTGCTGACCTACCGCTCGCTGACCGGGGCGCTGATCGTGATGATTCCGTCCATTGTCGCCCAGCCGCTGACCGAGGCCATCATGTACTGGTCGAGCATTGATATGAACGTCAACTCCCTGCCGGTGGCCGCCATCGGCATCGGCATCGGCATCGACTACGGCTACTACGTCCTGTCTCGGATTACCGAGGAGTGCGCCAATTTCGACGACATGGATCAGGCCATTGAGCGTGCCCTGATGACGACCGGCCGGGCGATTCTGTTCACCGGCACAACGCTGACCGCCAGCGTGATCTTCTGGCTGTTCTTCCCGATGAAGTTCCAGGCCGAGATGGCCTTCCTGCTGGCCCTGGTCCTGTTTCTGCACATTGTCGGCGCCCTGGTGTTCATTCCTTCAATGGTATCCCTGCTCAAGCCGCGTTTTGCCGTGCTGCGGTCGGCCAGCCCGACGCCCGTGTCGTAAACAGGAGTCTTATCATGCAGCCCCGTTCTCTTGTGTGTCTGTGTTGTGGCCTTGGCCTGCTGCTCAGCCAGACCGGCTGGACGCAGACCTTACCGGTCACGGTCGGCAAGTGGCATATCACCACCACCATCTCCTCGCCCGAGCTGCCCCAACCGCGC
>JAAXHF010000718.1 GCA_012271025.1 Deltaproteobacteria bacterium
GGGTTGGTCAACACAATGTCGAACCGCTCAGGGAAGATGCCGTTTATATCAACCAAGCCGTCGTGGTGATGGATGCCGCCGTGGCCGTCGCCGTGCATAATCATATTCATCTTGGCGGTACGGGCGGCACGCGGCTCGGCGTCGCAACCGAAGATACAGTTCCAGGCGAGACGGCCCACGCGCGTATCAATGGGCTTGTTATCGTCGTCCGAGGGCAGAAGCTCTTGGTTCAAACGGGCGAAGGCTTCGGCGATGAGTTTTTCTTCTTTCTCCGGCTTGAGCTTCCTGGCTTCGATTTTTGCGCGGGCCTCATCCTTCTGCTGCTGCACATCGTCCGCAACTTGTTCCCGGACGTGTTCAAAGGCGCGAATCAGAAAGCCGCCCGAGCCTGCCGCAGGGTCACAAATCAGTTCGCTTTCCTGCGGGTCAAGCAGATTGACCATGAAATCAACGACCGGGCGCGGGGTGAAAAACTGGCCGAGTTCGCCGCGGAAAGTGGTGCCGAGGAATTGCTCGAAGGCCAGCCCTTTGATGTCGTCGCCGGTTTTTGACAGGTCGAAGCGTTCGAGTTTCTTGACGATGCGTCGGAAGGTGGCCTCCGAGATTTCGAGACGGTCGGTCTCGGCGAAAATATCGTCGCTCCGGTAATAGTCCTTGGTTTACCCGAACATCCCTTCGTGAACCGTCGGCTCATTCGGCATCCGCGTTGCTTCGCGCCTGTCGAGAAAGTCGATGGTGTACGTTCCGTATAAACCGGAGCGCTCAACATACATCTTGATGAAGAGAATTTTCGAGATGGTATCGAAAGCGCGGCCGGGGTCCATCTTGTGAACATCGCGCAGGATGCTGTGACACTCGAAAAGGAGGTCTTGAAACTCTTTACGGTTGAACGCACGAAGCTTGTTTTTGATTTCTTCGATGCGTTTGGCGTCGCCCCAATCCGAGGCTTTGGGGAGTTCGTTGATCTGGACGAATTCTCCCGGCAGGCCGGGTACGAGCTTGAAGACCGCCGTATAGCGATGGTTATGGGCGATGAAAAACTCACAGCCTACGGCGCGGGTGTAGCTTTCTCCCTGGTAGTAGTCCTTGATGTTGATATTGACGCTTTCGGCCTTGCACTCGATCACGAGTGCGGGAGTCCCGTTCCTGGCTTTGATCTCGGGCGTCTCCCAGATCACGATATCCGCACGCGGGCTCCGGCGTCCGTGCATGGTCCGTCGTTCCTGATCCATCCGCGACAGTTCGTAGCCGTAGTTGTCTACGAGATGACGGATGAAGCGCTGACGGACGACCTCTTCGGGTTTGGCCGAGATGTCCCGCCATTCGCTGCGCAGGGGAATCCAGAGCCAATCACCTTGCTGGTGTAGCTTTTCGGAATCCGCAGGAAATGGTGTTGCGGGTATGTCCTTGGGTTTCCTGGTCTTCGCTTTTGCCATACTCATTTTCTCCGTCTCAGCTCTCTTTTGTACTCTCCATGCTTACGTCCGTGGCGGTTTTATTGTCCATGTAGGCGCGTGCTGAGGAGGAGGACGAGACGCTGTAGGGCACCAGGAAGGTCAGCCCGATCTTGGCCATTAGGCGCAACGACAGGTCGAGGCTGAACAGCACGTCATACTGGTTGATGACATGGACGCCCGGCACAGTCTGGTGATTACCCTCGCCGGCTAAGCGTGCCGTTCGTATCGGCTGGCCCGGGCAGGCTGACCTGGATGACCACACCCCATTTCCGGGCCTCTTCGACAAGGAACGGAAGGAGATCAACCGGTTTGGGGGAGAGTGATAGCCGAACGAGCTTCATTAGCAGGTCGGCCGTCCGTACCGGAGGCGACGGCCGCTCGGCCTTTTCCCACACGGAGAGGGATTGGCGGGTGGTTCCGATCAGTCTGGCGAAATCCTCCATGGATAAGCCGAGCGATTTGCGGAGTTGTTTGATCTCCTCGGGGGACAGAAAAGCCTGGCGGGTTTCAAGAGATTTGGTGAAGAGTTGCTCCCAGCGTTGGGTTTCCTGTGGGGCGAACGACCGTGCCCCACACTGATCGCACTCTCCGATGAGCGCCTCATCGACAACAAAAGGATAGCCTTTGATCTTAGTCTTGTAGTTGAGAATGCGGCGGGCTTGTACGCTGCCCTGCCCGCATTCCGGACAGGCATAGTCGAACAATATCTCTGTGTTCATGGTGCTCATGCCCCTACACGTCTTCGTCAGCTTGGTGGGCCGTCATATAGAAATAGAAGCGCCTGCCTGGGTTCGCTTGTAGGACTTTGCCAGCCGTGTAGAACGGTTGCCCATGCGTGTCTTTGCCCAGAATCACATACTTCATTCCATGAACAGCCCGACGTAACTCATCGCGTTCCTGCTTGTGAATGCGAGGTGCAGACAGGACGCAGTGGACCAAATCTGCCTCATCGAAGAATCCTTCTTCGATAAAAGTCTGCACTTTCTGCGAATACTGATACCGCCCTTCCGCTACGAGTTGTTTAATCTCTGCTAAGGTCATTCGCTCCCTCTAGGGCGAATTCGCTTCTCATACACTGTTTGGACAGCTGAGTATCATTCTATTGACGTTGAATCAAGTAAAATATTTTACGCCATCCTACAGGCTTCCATCCGCGGCTGTGTCCACGGCGGTTTCATTGTCCATGTAGGCCCGCGCCGAGGAGAAGGACGAGACGCTGTAGGGCACCAGGAAGGTCAGCCCGATCTTGGCCACTAGGCGCAACGACAGGTCGAAGCTGAGCAGCACGTCATACTGGTTGATAACGGTCAGGACCGGCCCGACAATAGCCGCGACTCTGACCGCCCGCACAACGGTCTCGCGCCGAAACCAGTGATAGACAAAGCGGCGCAGGGAAACGGCTCGGCCGGGCTGGGCCGATGCGTGGGCCACTAGAGCACCTCCTCAAAGAACAGCCGCATGGCTTGCCACGAGCGTACGTCGGCCGCCTCATTATAGGCAATCCAGTCTATGCCCCGCTGTGCGGCGTCCGGGTAGGTAAAACCGTGTCGGGTATGGCCGTAGCTGACGAGCTGCCAGTCAACACCGGCCCGGGTCATCTCATCGGCAAAGGCCGCGACATGCTCGGCCGGGACAGACGGGTCGTCCGCCCCGGTACACACCAGGAGCTTGGCCCTGACCTGACCGGCCACGGCCGGGCGTTTGGTCTCCAGACCGCCATGAAAGGTCACTACGCCCGCCAACGACGCGCCGTCGCGGGCCAGTTCCAGGGCAAACGTTCCGCCCAGGCAGTAGCCAATCGCCGCCAGCCGCCCCGCATCGACCTGGGGCAGGGCGGCCAGCGTCTCCAAGGCCACCCGCGCCCGTTGGCGAAACCCGTCTGTATCGTCACGCAGGGCGCTGACGCGCCGCATGACCTGTTCCAGATCGTCAAACTCAACGCCGCCGCCGTACGGATCGCCGGCCAGGGCAACATAGCCCAGCTCGGCCAGCATCTCGGCCCGCCGTTTGGCGTTGGCGCCCAGCCCAAAGCCGCCCGGCATGACCAAGACGCCCGGACGCGGGTCGGACCGGGTGTCGTCATAAGCCACAAAGCCGCGCAGGCTCACGGCCCCGTCTTGATACTCGATAGTCTCGGTCTGCATGCTCAGCTCCCTCCCGTGGCTCGCTATCATAGCTGTGTCGGGCGCAAAAAGGCTACGGCAAAAGCGTTTGCCCAGGCGCCCGGTGATTTGCTACAGGTGGACTCCAGACATGTCAGGAGGGAACTATGAGTGGTGCACTTTCAGGTCAGGTCGCGATTGTTACTGGCGGAGCCTCCGGTATTGGCCGGGCGACGGTCGCCGCGCTGCTGAATGACGGGGCGGCGGTGGCCGTGCTGGACCGCGATGAGGCGGGCGCGGCCGCCTCGGCCGAGCAGGGCGAGCAGGCGTTTGCGCTGCCGATTGATCTGGCCGACACGGCCCAGATTCCGGCTGCGGTAGCCCGGGTGATTGAGCGCCTGGGAAAAATTGACGCGCTGGTCAACTGCGCCGGGGTGACCGGCCGTTTTCAGAGCCTGCTCGACATGGAAGAAGACAACTGGGACTTTGTCCAGACGGTCAACCTCAAAGCCGCCATGCTGATGATGAAGCATGTGGCCAAACACATGATCGAGCGCGGTGGAGGTGGCCGGATTGTGAATATCAGCTCCAGCTCGGCCTTTCGCGCCCGCCAGTCGCCCATCGCCTACGCCAGCTCCAAGGCCGCCCTGGTCCAGCTCACCCGCAGTGCGGCGGCCGAACTGGGACCGCACAATATCAACGTCAATGCGATTGCGCCGGGGATCACCGCGACCGGCATGACCAAGGTCATCGGCGATGCCGCCGCCCTGGAGAAGGTGGCTTCCAGCGGCCCCCTGGAAAACCTGTTCCACCGGGTCTCGCAGCCGGAAGATGTGGCGGCCGCGATTCTGTTCCTGTGTCAGCCGGCCAGCCGCCAGATCACCGGCCAGACGCTTCATACCAGCGCCGGGGCGGTGGTGTAGGCAGCTGCACCGTCCTCAGTACGACGATAATCCCCCGTCTGCGGGCAGAATGACCCCGGTCAGCATCCGGGCCTCATCCGAGGCCAGGAAGAGGGCAACCTGGGCAATATCTTCAGGCTCGCCGACCGAGAACGGATAGCGTTGCAGCTGGGATTTGATGAACTGTGTCCGGGGCGTGGCGGCCGGGGCGTCCGGGTCATCACCGAAGCGCTGCTTGACCCGATCAGTCATCACCCCGCCTGGGCAGATCGCGTTCGCCCGGATGCCGTTCTTGGCATATTCGCCGGCCAGCGCCTTGGTGAAGGCGATAATGCCGCCCTTGGCCGCCACATACACATGCGCCGAGAACGAGCCGCGTAAGGCCACCACGGACGACATGTTCACCACCGCTCCCCCACCGGCTTTGATCAGCTCGGGAATGCCGTGGCGACAGCACAGAAAGGTTCCCAGCAGGTCTAAGGACTGGGTATGCTGCCAGACCGCCATGTCGACCTCGGTCACCGTGGTGTCCTCAATAAGCGAGCCACCCGCGCAGTTGTACAAGATGTTCAGCGTGCCGTAGCGTTCGACCGTCTGCCGGATGGCGTTTTGCACGCTGTCCTCTTTGGTCACGTCAGTTTCAATAAAGGTCGCCTCTCCTCCAGCCTCACGGACCAGCTTTTCGGCGGCCTGACCGAGTTCGGGCTTGATTTCGGCAATGACAACCTTGGCTCCCTGCTGGGTGAAAATCTGCGCCGCCGAGCGGGCGATGCCCGAGCCGGCGCCGGTGATAAATGCGACTTTTCCTTCGAGTCGTCCCATAGCGTTACCTCTGCGTCACAGTGCAGTGTCCCTCCCCGCCGCATCTCCTTATACGTGCTGAGCCCGTTCTACGACCGGGGCGAGACTTCTCACGGCTTCGACCCCGCTGCCCGTGGCGGCCGCCCAGGCCAGGACCACCAGCCGGCTCAGGCCGGCGTCTTCATAGGCTTTCATCGTGTCGAGCGTTGGCCCGTCTCCCTGGGCCATGAGCAGGGTGGAAAACTCCAGGCTGTCCGGGTCGCGGCCGGCCTCCCTGGCCAGACGCTTGATTTCGGGAATCGACTCGGCGGCCTGCTCGGGACTCAGATTGCCCGGGCACCAGCCGTCGGCGTACTGGGCCACCCGCTTGACGGCGTATTTGGGATCGTGGGCGCCGAGCAGAATGGGCGGATACGGCTTCTGGACCGGTTTGGGAAAGAGTTTGACCGCTGGAAAGTTGACGAACTCACCCGCATAGCTGCTCTCGTCCGTGCTCCACAACTCGCGCAGGGCTTCGACCGACTCCCGCAGGTGCGTCCAGCGTCGCTTGAAGTTGACGCCCATGATCTCAGCCTCTTCCGGAAACCAGCCCGCTCCCGCGCCAAGGATCACGCGCCCGTTCGAGTACAGGTCGAGCGTGGCCACCGCCTTGGCGGTGGTGATGGTGTCGCGTTCCGGCAGCAGGCAGATGCCGGTGCCGAGTTTGATGCTGCTGGTCGCCTGCGCCGCAGCCGCCAGGGCCACAAACGGGTCGGCCAGATGGGCGTAGAAGTCCGGCACCTTGCCGTCGGGTGAGCGGGGATAGTAGGTCGTATAGCTGGCCGGAATGACCAGATGCTCGGCCACCCAAAACGACTCAAAGCCGAGATTCTCAGCCGTCTGGGCAATCGTCCCCGGCTCCCCCGAGTGTTCTGTCAGAAACGCCGACACACCGATATGCATACCTGCTCCTTTCCGATTGGCCTGGATGTTGTCTGTCACGGCCGAGCCTAGCACAGCCGGACCAAAGCCGAGAAGAGGACGCCCCGCGGGTTTGTGTTGGCCGGATGCCTCGGTTATAGTCGGCCCATGCTACGGGCCGGTGGGGTGACGATTCACTTTTTGAATGCGGGCTTCTGGTATGACGACGGCGGCGCTCAGTTCGGCATCGTGCCGCGCGAGCTGTGGTCACGCGAAAAGTCGCCCAACGCCCGCAACCGGATCAAGATGAGTCTGACCTGCCCGCTGATCGTCTCTGGACAGGATGTGATCCTGGTCGATACCGGGATCGGCAACCGGCTGAGCGAACGCGAGGTCCGGATCTATACGCCCGACCCGGCCGACAGGCTGGTTAAGGGCTTGGACGCTCTCGGCCTTGCCCCCCAGGATGTGACCCACGTGGTCTTGTCGCACCTGCACTTCGACCACGTCGGCGGGCTGATCGACAAGACGGCCGAGGGCGAGGCGCGCCCGATTTTCAGCCAGGCCCAGGTCGTGATTCAGCGGGCCGAGTGGGAGCTGGCCAGCCGGCCTCCGGACGAGCGTCTGGCCGCCGCCTACCGGCACGCCCCGGAGTGCCTGCACGCGCTCGGGCGGGTCGAGCTGCTTGACGGCGATACGCGGCTGACGGCCGAGGTCCGCACGGCGGTCTCGGGCGGGCACACGGCCCCCCACCAGTGCGTGATTGTCGAAGCCGGCGGCACCGGGCTGATTCATCTGGCCGACATCGTGCCGACCACTTCGCATCTGCGACCGGCCTGGAACGCCGCCTATGATACCGATCCGCTGGCGACTATTGCGGCCAAGAAGCGCTTTTTTGCCGAGGCCCGGGCCGGGAACCTGTGGGTCTCGTTCTCGCACGACGACACGCTGGCGGCCGGTCGCCTTGCCCCCCCAACGGGCAAAAAGCCGGAGTTGGCGGAGACCATACCGATTGCTGACTAGCGCAGCACTCGTCCTTGAGAAAGAGGAACGCAGGTGCGGATTATTTGAGTATGAATTTGTTGGAAATCGTATTCATTGGACTTGGAGGACTCGCTTTAGTCATTGGTCTTGTGATCTTCACCGACACCGGACTCAAGTGGAAAGGAAAAGGCTAGCGGCCGTCATCCCTCCGAAAGAGTGACCCTCGAGGCTCCATATGGTAGTGATGGAGGAGAATTCATGACACAGTTCGCACCGACGATTGCCGGCGTGCCTCTCCCGTTCTGCCTGATGAATGCCGCCGGGGCGCTTTCGACCAGCCGCGAAGAGCTGTTGGCCCTGGCCCGCTCCGAGAGCGGAGCGGTGGTCACCAAGTCAATCACCACCGCTCCGTTTGAAGATCCGGGCGCCCGGTGCGGTCTGGAGAACCCAGGCTATGCCGCCTACGTCGCATGGCTGCCCGACATCCTGCGGGCCGGCAAGCCGGTCATCGCCAGCGTGGCGGGCTTCAGTGTGGCCGAGTATATCGAGACGGCCGGCGCGCTGGTCCGGGCCGGCGCCAGCCTGATTGAGATCAATCTCAACGATCCGCATGTCCACGCGCATCTCAATCCGTTTCGTTCGGCCGGGTTTCTGAGCGAGACGCTGGCGGCCCTGCGCCGGGCGGTATCGGCGCCGCTGGCGGTCAAGCTGCCGCCGCAGCTTCCCCTGCCGCTGAGCGAGGTGGTGGCCGCGCTGCTCGAAGCCGGTGCGCCGGCCGCCGTCTGTCACAACGCCGCGACCGATGGCGGTCCGTCCCAGGCCCAGACCGTGCTGCACGCCTCGGGTGGGAAACTCGATGTGATCGGGGTCGGCAGCGTGTCCACGGCCGCCGAGGCGCTGGCGGTGCTGCAAAGCGGCATCAAGGCGGTGCAGATGGGCTCGGCCGTGGTCACACAGGGGGTGGGGGTGTTTGCCCGGCTAAGACACGAGCTGACTGCTGGCGACGAGCGACCCGCCTCCGAGCTGGCCGCCTCCTGAGCGTTCCGGCCGAGGTGTCGCATGGCGTACGCCACCACCATCCGTTCCGAGCGTTTTGCGTTCGCCGACCTGCGCGAGGTGCTGGCCAAGGCTAATGAGGACAAATCGGGCGACCGTCTGGCCGGGATCGCGGCACGGTCCGAACAGGAACGGGTTGCCGCCAAATGGGTTCTGGCCGACATTCCCCTGTCTGACATTCTGGCCCAGCCGCTGATCGATCCCGATCGGGACGCGGTCAGCCGCCTGCTGCTGGACAGCCTGGACCATACGGCTTTTCAAGCGCTGGCTCATCTGACCGTGGGTGAGTTTCGCGAATACCTGCTGGATGATGCCACCGGTCAGGAAGAGCTTGGACGGCTGCACTGGGCGATCCCGCCCGAGGTCGCGGCGGCGGTGGCCAAACTGATGAGCAATAAGGACCTAGTGCTGGCTGCGGCCAAAATTCGGACCGTCACCCGCTGTCGCAACACCATGGGCCAGGCCGGGGTGCTGGGCATCCGTCTTCAGCCCAACCATCCCAGCGACGACCTGGGCGGGATTCTGCTGTCAGCCGTGGACGGCCTGCTGTTCGGCTGCGGGGATGCGGTCATCGGCGTCAACCCGGCCACCGAGTCGATTGACACCGTGTCGGCCATCCTGCACAGCCTGGACCGACTGATCGAGACCTATCAGATTCCAACCCAGGCCTGCTGCCTGGCCCATATCAGCACCCAGCTGGCCAGCCTGGAGCGCGGCGCGCCGGTCGATCTGCTGTTCCAGTCGATTGCCGGGACCGAGGCGGCCAACGCCAGCTTCGGCATTACGCTCGAGCTGCTGCGCGAAGGCCGGCAACGGGTGCTGGAGCAGCATCGTGGGCGGGAGGTGGAGTGGGTCGGGAATAATGTGATGTATTTTGAGACCGGCCAGGGCAGCGCCTTGTCGGCCGACGCCCACCACGGCGTCGATCAGCTGAGCCTGGAAGCCCGGACGTATGGGCTGGCGCGGGTGTTTGAGCCCTTCCTGGTCAACAGCGTGGTAGGCTTTATCGGCCCCGAATATCTGGCCGACGAGCGCCAGATCGTTCGCGCCGGGCTGGAAGACCACTTCATGGGTAAGCTGCTCGGCCTGCCGATGGGCTGCGACGTATGCTACACCAACCATGCGGACGCCGATCAGAACTCGGCCGACAATCTGCTGCTGCTGTTGGCTGCGGCCGGCTGCAACTATTTCATGGGCGTGCCGGGCGCAGACGACATCATGCTCAACTATCAATCGACCAGTTTTCATGACGCCCTCGGCGTGCGGCGCCTGTTTCAGCTCGGGCCCGCCCCGGAGTTTCTGGCCTGGCTTGAGCGGACCGGCATCTTTCACCACGGCCAGCCCGTTCAGACCGACAGCCCGATCCGTCGCCAGCTCGTCCACAGCGTGCGGGCGATTGAGGACGGGCTGGGGGCACGCGGCGCGCCATGAAACCTCCGGCTCAGGCACAGACGGCCGATCTCATCCGCGCCGTCCGCCAGCGCACCCCCGCCCGCATCCTGATCGGCCGGGCCGGACCCGCCTATCGGACCCGCACCCAGTTGGCTCTGCGCCGCGACCACGCGGCGGCGCTGGACGCGGTCCAGGCCGACCTTGATCTGGCACGCGACTTTACTCCCGAACTGGTCAGGCGCTGGGGACTGTTTGTGGTAACGACCTGCGTGGAGAGCAAGAGCGACTACCTGCTGCGGCCGGATTTGGGGCGGCGTTTGAGCCCAGCGGCTCGCCAGCTCATACAGGAACGCTGTCCACGCCGGGCTGATGTCCAAGTCGCCATTGGCGACGGTTTGTCGGTCGCTGCGGTCAAGGCTCAGGTGCCGGCGCTTGTGGACGAGCTGGCCCGGGGGGC
This sequence comes from Deltaproteobacteria bacterium, assembly GCA_012271025.1. The sequence continues at coordinate 10,052 of JAAXHF010000718.1, forward strand.
CGACAAGCGGGGCTGGCGCTTTGGCCAGCCGTTTGTGATTCGCCACTGTCGGGTGGGGGTGCTGAACGATATCGGTGAGCTGCTGGAGCCCGCTGTGGTGGTGTTACTGATTGGTGAACGCCCCGGGCTGGCCACCGCCCAGAGTCTGTCAGCCTATATGGCGTATCAGCCGCGGGCCGGCCATACCGACGCGGAGCGGAATCTCATCTCGAACATCCACCAGCGGGGGGTGACGCCCGCAGCTGCGGCCATCCGCATTCTGCGGCTTGTTGAACGCTTGCGCCGCCTGCGGCACAGCGGGATTGGGGTCAAGGAACAGCTTGATGAAGCCGCACGCCTCGGGCCGACGATCTGAGGTGCGTGGCTGAGAAAGGGGGGAGGAGTGGAGAAGACACAACAGGCCCAGCCGGAATCAGGAACAGCCCAGGAGCTGCTGCTGTGTCCCATCTGCAACCTGTACGCCGCCCGGCTGTGCAGGGGGAAGTTGCAGTGTCGAAACTGCGGGTTCATCGAATCGTGACATGACTGCTGATCCTCCGGCGGAGGATAGCCAAGCTTGAGGAGAACAGTATGGCTGCAGCCTTTCGGGAAGTACTGCGCGAGGCCGCGGGTTCGGTATGGGAAGCGATTTTTGCCCATCCTTTTGTGACACAGCTGGGCGACGGGACGCTGGACCGCCAGCGCTTTCTGTTTTTTGTCCGCCAGGATGCCCTGTACCTCCAGGACTTCGCCCGCGTCCTGTGCCTGGGCGGGGCCAGGGCCGACACCCTGGACACCCTCGACATGTTTGCCGAGCACGCGGCGACCGTGGTGCGGGTCGAGCGCAGCCTGCATACCAGCTGGAGCGAGAAGCTGGGCATCTCCTCCGACGAGCTGTCCCGCACCGTCCGGGCGCCCGTCACCCAGGCCTACACCCGGCATATGCTGGCCGTTGCCCAGGCCGGCAGCCTGGCCGAAATCGTGGCGGTTGTCCTGCCCTGCTACTGGATTTATTGGGAGGTTGGCCGGCGGCTCAAAGACCAGCTGCCCACCGAGCCGCTGTACGCCGAGTGGATTCAGGCCTATAGCGCCGAGGGCTTTGGGGCGCACGTGGAGCAGCAGCTGGGGCTGATCGACCGCCTGGCCGCCGGGTGTGGGGCGGCCGAGCGCGAGCGGCTGATCGAACATTTTGTCCACAGCAGCCGCTACGAGTATCTGTTCTGGGATCAGGCCTACCGGCAGGAACAGTGGCCGGTGTAGACACTGTGTCCCGGGAGCCCCGGGACGGGGCTCCCGGTGGGCCGCTTATTTGGCGGCCAGCTGGACCCCGGAGGCGGGCTCGGCCGTGACCGGCACGCCCTCCTGCTGGAGTTTCGGCATGACCTCAGAGGCAAACAGCTTCATGCTGCGCTCGGTCAGTTCGGGCGGCATGCCGCCATAGCTGAACACCGAGATCAGATGATCGAAGTCCACCTTGTCGCGCATGGCGTAGATCTGCTCCAGGCACTGGTCCGGCGTGCCCGCGACCTGGAGATTGATAAAGCCCTCGACCGCCTGGTCCGGGGTGGTTGTCTTGGCGTTGTCGGCGATCACGCCGTAGTGCTCGTAGCCCTTGACGTTTTTGAGATGTCCGTCGGAGAAGTTGTAGTGGGCATCGGCCGAGGCCCAGTAGCCGCCCATGTAGTCAAACGCGCCCTGGCGAGCCTCCTTCTCGGTCTCGCCGACATACACGAAGCTGGACACAATCGGTTTGACCGGCTCGTGGCCTGCGGCGCGGATGATCTTGTCGTGGCGCTCGACATCCTTGGCCACCGCGTCCCAGCCGTGCAGGGGAATAGCGACCAGCACGCCCAGGCCCAGCTTGGCCATGCGCTCGGCCGTATCGGGGCTGACGGCCGCGCCGTACAGCCGGCGTTCGGGATGCGAGAAGGGCCGCGGCCGGATGCTCGTCTCTGGAATCTGAAAGTATTTGCCTTCGTGCGAGAAGCGCTCGTTTGACAGGGCTTTGACCACGACCTCGGCGGTCTCGACAAAACGCTCGCGCGACTCTTCCATGGGTACGCGAAAGCCGTTGTACTCGACCGAGGCCGCGCCGCGTCCGAAGCCGACGATGATGCGGCCCTTGGACAGAATATCGAGCATCGCAATCTGCTCGGCGGCCCGCACTGGGTCGTGCCAGGGCAGGACGATGACCATTGTGCCCAGCTCGATCTTGGTCGTCCGACCGGCCATATAGGTCAGGAACTGCACCACGTCCGGCACCATGGTGTAGGGGGTAAAGTGGTGCTCGACGCTCCACAGCGAGTCGAAGCCCAGAGCCTCGGCCTGGTCGGCCAGACGCAGGTCGTTCTGGTAGACCTCGTAGTCCGACCACTTGTTGTTTGAGTTCTGCATAAAGACGGACATCCCGACTTTCATGGTGCACCTCCTTTAGGGTAGATCGTGTCGGCCCAGCTATCCCTTCTTCTCGCCTTTCTTCTTGCCCCTTTTGTGGAAAAAAGCAAGCGAAGCAGCGAATCGGTCCGATGCCGAGTGGACGCAGACCGGTTGGGGCTCTAGGATGCATCGGGAAAAGGAGGCTCGCCATGGCTGAAGTCACGTTCGCCCACCACACCGCAGCGGTCAACAATGTCCAACTTCACTATGTGACAGCCGGGCAGGGAGACCCGGTCGTCCTGCTCCACGGCTGGCCCGAGACCTGGTATCAGTGGCGAAAAATTATTCCTGCCCTGGCCCAGCGCTACACCGTTATCGCACCCGATATGCGGGGCCTGGGCGACTCGTCCAAGCCATTGGTCGGCTATGACAAACGCACGGTGGCCGACGATATCTACCAGCTTGTCCGCCGGCTCGGTTTTGAGCGGATTTTTCTGGTCGGCCATGACTGGGGTGGGCCGGTCGCCTACGCCTATGCCTGCGCCCACCGCCAGGATGTCCGGCGGCTGGTGATTCTCGATGTGCCGATTCCGGGCGCCGGGCTGGAAAAGATTCCCCAGGCGTCGCGGCGGGGCGGGCTGTGGCATATCTCTTTTCACGGTGTGCCGGACCTGCCCGAGCAGCTGATTGCGGGCCGGGAGCGCCTGTACCTGTCCTGGTTTTACCGCACGGCCTACAACCCGAGCGCCATCAGCGAGGCAGACATTGACGAGTATGTCCGCTGCTACGCCTCACCCGGTGGTATGCGGGCCGGCTTCGAGTATTACCGGGCCATCTGGGACGATGTTGACCACAATACGGAAAACGCCAAGACCAAGCTGATCATGCCGGTTCTGGCCATGGGCGGCAAATACAGCTTTGGCAAGCAGACCAAGCGCTCGCTCGAAGCCCTGGCCGAGGATGTCCGGGGCGAGGAGATTGACGAGTGCGGCCACTGGGTGGCCGAGGAGCAGCCGGAGTATCTGACCCAAAAGCTGCTGCACTTTTTTGCCGAGGAGGGCTGAGCGGGTCGAGCGCGTGCTGCCCGATTCTGGAACGGGAAGAAATCATGATTACACGCCTTGCGCTTTCTGGATGGTAGTGCTCTACCAAGCTCCTGTTATGAGGAAAAATCTGGAGAGAAACCTCAGACGCTAGGATTTGGAGTATGCAAAGATGAATCGCGCGCTCGACGTTACCACATCCGTCCTGGCTACGGTGGCACGACTAGGATATGCCGCGCGCGTGGGCTCGCTCGGCCTCCGTCCCGAGAAGCCCCTGGAGCTGTATGATTTTGAAGCCTGTCCCTTTTGCCGCAAAGTGCGCGAAGCATTGACCGTTCTTGACCTCGAAGCCGTTATCTATCCCTGTCCCAAGAGCGGTCCCCGCTTCCGCGAGGAAGTAAAGAGACGCGGGGGAAAGGCTCAATTCCCCTATCTTGTTGACCCCAATACCGGAAGGGAGATGTACGAGTCCGATCAGATCAACCGCTATCTCTTCGAAAGGTATGGATCGGGTGAGGTCCCATTCATGCTCTCTGCCGGGGTGTTCACGAATCCGACGGCGTTCGTCGCATCGGCCCTACGTACAGGTCGGGGCCTGTTCTATCGCCGCTCCCATCCTCCTGAAAAACTGCTTGACTTTTACAGCTACGAGGGATCGCCCTTTTGTCGCCTGGTCCGAGAGGTGCTGTGCGAACTCGAGATTCCCTACCGCCTGCACAACGTTGCGCAAGGCAGTCCGCAGCGGGAAGCCTTTGTCTCGCGTTCAGGAAATATGATGGTGCCCTATCTTGTGGACCCGAACACAGATGTGGCGATGTTTGAATCTGCCGATATTATTGTCTATCTGAGAGGGACCTACGCGGCAAACTGATCGGTTTCTGCGTAGAGTGTAAACCGGCAGAAAAAGGTCTCGCTGCCGAAGCCTTGAAAAAGGAGGCGTAAAGCACCCATGGCTATAGCAACATCTGGTCGCGTGGAGTTATGGTATGACATCCAAGGTGAGGGTGAGCCCTTAGTCTTAACAGGAGGATTTGGGATCTTGCACGAACAGTTTCATCTGGTCACACCGATTCTGGCGAAACATTTCAAGGTCATCAACTGGAACTGGCGTGGGGCGGGCCGTTCCGACCGCGCCCAAACGCAAGACTACTCCATCGAATCGTGGACAGAGGACCTGCACGCAGTGCTGGACGCGGCGGGCGTTAAGCGCGCGCATTTGTGGTCTACATCCACCGGCTCGCTGATAGGCATACACTTTACGGCGCGATATCCTGAGAGAGTCCGAGCGCTGATCACCTATCCCTACTTCAAGACTGATCTGGAGCTTCGCAGGGTTTACCAGTGCTACCAACATATCTTTGACGTTTTTGGCTGGGACGGGATTACTCGTATTCTTTCATGGATTGGGCTACCTGAGGAGCGACTCAATTCTGAAGAGGGAACGGCGTTTGCCAAATGGGAACGTGAGTGTCTGGAGCGAAGTCTTAGCCCCGGCTCCTTCAACAAAATGTGCCAGGCGTACGAATATGTTGACTTGACGTCCGACTTGCCACGGCTTCGGTCTGTTCCTGTGTTACTTTTGGCGGGTAGAGACGGGCCCCTCGGACTGGGGATTCCGATGATCCAGCGGCTAGCGAGCCAGTTTCTTGAAACAGTGTCCAGCGCAAAAACGCACGTCATTGAGGGAAGCGGGGGGACCTACTGTATGCTGGAAAAGCCGGAGGAAACCGCTCAGGCAGTTATCAACTATCTCAACGGTCTGGCGAAATAGAAAGATCAGGCGATGGAAAACTGCTCACGGCTGTCTGGGCCATGGGCAAAAAAGAGAGCGACCCTACCATTTGCTTCTTTTCGCGACGTTCGTATGTACAGTAGACGATATGCAGCTCAATTATACGACTACGTATGATGTTCCTGGGGATAACGCTGGCCATTCAGAACGGCAGAATGAGTAGCGCTTCAACGGGGGTGTATCCACCAATATATCAGCGATATATGACATCGATTTTCTGCTCAAAAGTATTCAAGGAGGCATGGCGTATGAGAACACAGACAAGCCGTCTGATCCCCCCCGTTATGTGGTCCCTGGTGCTGCTGTCAGTTTTGTTTGCCCCCCAGACGGCCGGCGCCCACAGCGTCGCCCACGAGCAAGACTCGAACAACGACAGGGTCATGGCCGCTCAGAAGTACGGCGGGGTCCGTAAGAGCACCGGAGAGGTGACCGTCACCTATTACGGTCACATGGCGTTCAAGATCACTTCACCGCGCGGTATCGAGTTGCTCATTGACCCGTGGCGCAACGATCCAACGCATATGTACGGTATGTGGTATCAGATGCATCTGCCCAAGCAGCAGACCGATATCGCCCTCGTCACCCACGCCCACTTCGATCATGACGCAACCGAACGGGTTGACGCGGCCATGATTCTGGACCGTATGGCCGGCACGTTTGAGTTGGGCGACGTCAAGATTCTCGGGATTGCCGAAAAACACATGTGCGAAGCCCAGGGGAAATATCCCTTTCGGAGCGCGGTCATTGCCGCCACCGGCAAGGACCCCTGCCCGCCCGACGAAAGCACCCAATGGAACAATAATATGTACGTGATCGAAACCGGCGGGCTGCGGTTTCTGCACTGGGGCGACAACCGACAGAACCCGCCCGAACATATCTGGGAGATGATAGACGACATCGACGTGGCGTTTTTGTCGGTCAGCGACGACGGACATATTCTGACGCCCAAGTGGGCCGACGTGGTTATGAAAAAGCTCGGGGCCAAAATCGTTATTCCGTCTCATTACTACATCCACGGGATCGGGGT
>JAAXHF010000485.1 GCA_012271025.1 Deltaproteobacteria bacterium
GAGAAGAATGACCTGTGGTACCAGGGCGCGGGTGCCACCCTTGAGGACCGTCAGGCCGGCTTCGGCTTTGTCGGCCGTCCGGTCTTTGGCAAGCGCGATCTATTTCAGATTATCGAAACCAGTCTCAGCTACAACCTGAACAAGCACATTAACGTCAACGTCTTTTTTGCCCACGTCTTTGGCGACAGCATCGTGGATCAGATCTATCCCGACGACAGCGCCAATTTCGGCTATATCGAGACGACGTTCAAATTTTAGTCTTTTCACGTATCCCCATCAGCATCGAGTTCCCGGCAGATCAGGCCGCCTATTACCCTGCCTTCCGAGTGACCCGCGACGAGACGAGGTAAGCATGCGCATCCGACGAATTGGCGTGTTAACCGGAGGGGGAGATGCTCCAGGCCTGAACCCCGCGCTCAAGGCGATTGTGTATCGTGCGACCACCCATGACGTGGAGGTGATGGGACTGCCCGATGGCTGGCACGGTTTACTCGACGCCGGGATCGATGAGGCCGTCCGGCTGGAGGATTACCAGGTCCGGCGCTGGGACCGCGATGGCGGCACCAATCTGGGTTCGTCTCGCACCAACCCGTTTCGTGTGACCATGCCGGGCGAGGCGAGTGCGCACGATCGGTCGGATGAAGTCATGACCAATATCGTCCGGCTTGGTCTTGATGCCGTTATCGCCCTGGGCGGAGAAGACACCTTGGGCGTGGCGCACCGGCTGAGTGAAAAGGGCTGCCCGGTGGTGGGCATTCCGAAAACCATTGACAAAGATCTCAGCCACACCGACTACACCCTGGGGTTTGATACGGCGCTACGCAACTGTACCACTGTCATCGAGCAGGCGCGCACCCCGGCCGGCTCGCACCACTGGGTGCAAGTGGTCGAGGTCATGGGCCGGCATGCCGGCCATCTGGCCCTGTGGAGCGCGGTGGCCGGAGGCGCGACCCTGGTCCTTATCCCCGAGTATCCCTTTACCTACGAGCGTATCTATGCATTGCTGGCCCAACGGCTCGCACGGGGCAAGCAGGACCGGCGCTACCCCCGCTATGCGGTCATTGTGGCGGCCGAGGGCACACATGCAAGCGAGGAAGAAGTGGTGACCCTGGACGCCAGCCGGGATGCGTTCGGGCATGAGCGCCTGGGCGGTATCGGGAGTCAACTCGCCCAGCGCATTCGCCGCGACACGCCTTTTGATTCGCGCGAGCTGGTGATTGGCCATAGCCAGCGCGGCGGCAGTCCGTCTGCGTTGGACCGAATTATGGGGCGCATGTTTGGCTCCGCCGCAGTCGAAGCCGTGCTGCGCGGCGACTGGGGACAGATGGTCAGTGCGCAGGGCATTGGCCCGACCTGCCAGCTCCGCATGGTCCCCCTCGGCCAAGCCGTCAGCGGGCTCAATACCGTGGACCTGGAGCGCCTGTACGATACCGACCGCTATACCGCAAAAGTGTAGTGACCTTCCAGGTTGCCAGGCCGCAAAGAGTGAACATGTCCTCCCATAGACAAGAGATGCTGGACACGTTTACTCTTTGTCTACATACGATAATGGGCAATCGGATGAGAAAGAGGAAGCGTGTCAACAACTCTGAGCCTGTAGGAGGACACGTTTCCTCTTTGAGGACGGGCTATGCCTGAGTCTACCTATGCAGAGGCCAGTGTTCAGGACGATACACTTGCACACTATCGCTTGTCGTCAGCGCGCTTCGATGAAATGTGTTCAGCCCCAGGCACGGGGCGTCCCCACTGGCAATACGCCCTGCGCGCCTTCGATGCGCTTGGCCCAGCAGAGCTGAGTCGCCGTCGGGACGAAATCCAACAGGTCTTGCGCGAAAACGGCGTAACCTACAACGTCTATACGGACCCCCAGGGACGCACGCGACCCTGGGCGCTCGACGTCATCCCCGCCCTCCTCACCAGCCAGGAGTGGCGGACTATTGAACAGGGCCTTATCCAGCGGGCAGAGTTGCTCAATCTCATAGGGGCGGACCTGTACGGTCCACAACAGCTCATTCACGACGGCCTGCTCCCGCCCGAGTTGATCTATACCCATCCCGGTTTTCTGCGCCCCTGCCATGGGGCCCTGCCAACGCCGACCCCGTATCTGTGTCTATATGCGGCCGACCTCGTCAGGGCTCCCGATGGTACCATTATGGTGCTGGATGATCGGACGCAGGCACCGTCCGGAGCCGGCTACGCCCTGGAAAATCGATTGGTGTTGTCGCGGATTCTACCCAGCCTGTATCGAGACGCCCAGGTCCATCGCTTAGCCCTTTTTTTCCGAACCCTGCGCTCGACCCTGGCCGCCCTGACTCCATCCCACCAGACGCGGACGACGCTCCTTACCCCAGGGCCGCAGAACGAAACATATTTTGAGCACGCCTATCTGGCCAGCTATCTGGACTACACGCTCGCCCAGGGAGATGACCTAACGGTCCGGGATGGCCGCCTCTGGTTGAAAACGGTCGGCGGGCTCCAACAGGTCGGCGTGGTCGTCCGGCGCGTGGACGACACTTTTTGTGATCCCTTGGAACTGCATCGGGAATCGTTGTTAGCCCCCCCTGGGCTCCTCCAGGCAGTGCGGAATAACACTGTCGTGGTGGCTAACCCGCTGGGCAGCGGCGTGCTCGAAAACCCCGGGCTGATGGCCTACCTGCCCCAGATCGCCAAAATATTGCTCGGCCAGGACCTGCGCTTAGCCTCCGTCCCGACCTGGTGGTGCGGTGACGACCAAGCCCGATCCCATGTCGTGGACCATATCGAACAGATGGTCATCAAACCCGTCTTCCCCCACCCCGGGACGACGACCGTCCATGGGGCACAGTTGAGCACCCAAGAGCGCGACACCCTTATTCAGAATATCAGAGCCCGCCCTCATTTCTTTGTCGGCCAGGAACAGGTGGCGTTGTCAACAACCCCGGTGTTCACCGGAGACCGCCTGGAGCCACGACCCATGGTATTACGCAGTTTCCTGGTCTCCCGGGACGATGGCTATGTGGCCATGCCGGGCGGGTTGACGCGGGTGACACCGGACGCGGGTGGCTGGCTCGTCTCCGGCCAGGCTGGTGGCCTGAGTAAGGATACCTGGATTCTCGCCTCAGAGCCCGAGAGTCAGTTCAGCCTCATCCCGGCACCCGAGCACTCCGTATCGATTACGCGCAGCGGGGGAGAAGTACCCAGCCGGGTGGCGGATAATCTGTTCTGGCTCGGTCGTTATGTCGAACGTACCGCCGGAGGGGCGCGCGTCTTTCGCGAAGTCCTCCAGCGGGTACTCGACACCGAGACCGCTCGGTATGATACCTCCCTGTCGGCCTTTCTTTCGGCCCACACCCATAGCACCGCGACCTATCTGCGCTTTATCGGATACGGGGAGCGACGGCGGCTGACCGTTGCCGAGAAGGAGTTGTTTGCGACGATTCTGGACGCCGATCAACCGGGCAGCCTGCGTTTTCATCTGAACGCCTTGGTCCATGCCGGGCAGGCTGCACGCGGCCGGCTGTCTGACGATGCCTGGCGGGCAATCAACCGGCTCGACCATGAGTTGGACCAGGTCAGGTCTTTGAGCGAGATGCTCGAAAGCCTGGAACGCCTGATTATTGGGCTCGCCTCGGTGAATGGTCTGAATACCGAAAGCATGGCCCGCGGACATGGATTCCGATTTATGGAAATCGGCCGCCGGCTTGAACGGGCGCTGTATACGCTCAGCCTCCTGCGGACGGGCTGCGAGCTGCCGTCCGAGACGGAAAAAGTCGTCTGGGAGATGGTACTGGCCATGACCGACAGCCTGATGACGTATCGGCGGCGCTACGCCTCAGCCGTACAGGCCGGGGCCGTATTGGACCTGCTGCTGCTCGACGAGAGTAACCCGCGTTCGGTCGGCTACCAACTCGTTCAAATACGGGACCAAGTGGTGGGCCTGCCACGAAAGAAGCCCCTGCCCCACCGGAGTGCCGAAGAGCGTATCGTTTTGGAGGCGCTCACAGCCTTACAGGTGACAGACCTGGAACGCTACTCGACGTCCACCTGGGACGAAGACATGTATGAGGCGCTGAGCCAACTGTTTGCCGGTCTGAGCACACGCCTACTCTCGCTGTCGGAGACCTTGAGTCGTGACTATTTCAGCCATATTGAAGTGCAGCAACAGCTCACCGCAACACGTTCGACTTCGAGATGATACGCTATCGCGTCACCCACGTTACCGAATACCGCTATACGGCGTCAGTTCCGCAGTGCCAGAACGAGGCCCACCTCCTCCCGCGCGCCACACCCCGGCAAGAGTGTGAGCACGCGCAGCTCCGCATTCAGCCTTCGCCGGCAGTGTGCCAGGACCGGGAGGATTTTTTCGGCAATCGAGTCACCTATTTTGCCATTCAGGAGCCCCATGCCGGCTTATCGGTGACCGCCCGGAGTGAGGTTCTGATCAGCCCAGCCGCTCCACCGCGGCTCCAGGCTTCTCCCGCCTGGGAGGAGGTTTGCCACTCCGTTTCCAAGGACACGAGTCGCGCCGGTATCGAGGCGCGGCAATTCCTGCTCGACTCTCCCCTGGTCCACAGCAATGCTGAGTTGGCCGCCTATGCAGCCACGTCTTTTGTACCGAACCGACCGCTTTTGGAGGCCGTTGCCGACCTGGTGCAGCGCATCTATCAGGAGTTTACCTACGAACCCGAGGCCACCACGGTCTCAACGCCGCTCAATGAAGTGCTCGATCACCGCCAGGGGGTGTGTCAGGATTTTGCGCATGTGGCTATCGGCTGTCTGCGCACGCAGGGCATTGCGGCGCGCTACGTCAGCGGCTACCTCGAAACCGCCGTTCCAGACGGCCAGCCTCAACTCACGGGTGCCGTAGCTTCTCATGCCTGGGTGTCGGTGTATTGTCCTGGGCAGGGCTGGATAGATTTCGACCCCACCAATAACAGCATCCCCACCGATCAGCATATTACCGTCGCCTGGGGCCGGGACTACAGCGATGTGACCCCGTTGAAAGGCGTCGTTGTCGGCGGTGGCGGCCCGATCCTTGACGTGGCCGTAACCGCGGAGCGGGTGCCGGAGGCTGGCTTCCCGCAGGCACCGGAATAGCGACGGCCTATGCCCGGTCCGGCCCGTTGGGTGCAGGTAGCAGCCTGTTGGCGGCGGTTCATCTCTCCGTCCGGCAGCGAGCTGATCAGCCGCGCCAGGAGTGCCGCTTCCGGCCGAGGACTCCCGTCAGGCAGAAACATTTCATCGTAAAATCCACCGGTATCGTAATTATCGAAACCTGCCATGCTCTCGCACCCCGAAAAGTGTACGCTCCTCTCCCTCAGTCGGGAGGAGCCCCACCCAGATAGAGAGCACACGCTATGCCAAGCCGCTCGCCGCTGACGAAAAATGGTGTAACCCACCTCCACTCTTTCAGAAATTTCTTTTTACAGAATCCCCAACCCCCAATCCCTAACCCCTAACTCTCAATCCTCTGCTCATTTTTCAGGCAGCAGCCAAAAGGACAACACCAAACTTCAGCCCATCCTTTCTCCGGCTTGGTAGGGGTAATCGTCTGGCGTCCGTGCCCGAAGGCGTGCTGTTCAGTCAGCATTCTGCTGCTGTACAAACACTTACGCACCGCTTTGTTCCCTGACGCCTCGTCCTCCTTCACCCTCCCAGAGCCCGCCAACGCCTGTCCCGGCCTGCCTTTTTTCCTTTTTTATCGGGTCTTGTTTGATTCCTGTGGGTTTGGCCTCGGTCTTGCTCATCTTCATCCCATCAGGCCGTCACTCGTCAGCGGCCGCGAGGAGGACGCATACATGGCCGGTACGCAAAAAGAGCGGCTTGTGGTGATTGGCAACGGCATGGCGGGCGCGCGTGTTGTTGAGGAAATCCTGGCTCGCGACCCTGACCGCTTTGCCATTACCATGTTCGGTGCCGAGCCCTACGGCAACTATAACCGCATCCTGCTGTCCAACGTGCTGAACGGCGCACAGCGTATGGAGGAGACCTTTCTCAATCCCTTAGCCTGGTACGCAGAGCATAACATCCAGCTCCACGCCGGCGTTAAAGCGACCCTGATTGATCGTGAGCGGCGTGTCGTTCTCGGTCGGCCTATGCGGACAGACGCCCCGGCCTATGGGCTCGACGGCTGGGCGCAAGCCGCGCCGTATATTGAAGAGCCCTACGACAAGGTCATTATCGCCACGGGATCCCGCCCGTTTGTGCCGCCCATGGATGGAATGGGCAAGCGGGGTACGTTTCTCTTTCGGACCATCGATGACTGCGAGCAGATTGCCGCGTATGCCAAGCAGTGTCGGTGTGCCGCGGTCATCGGCGGGGGCTTGCTGGGGCTTGAGGCGGCGCGTGGCCTGCTGACCCACGGGGTCGAGGTCACCGTACTCGAAGCCGCGCCGCAGCCCATGAGTGCACAGCTCGACCCGGAATCCGGCGATCTGCTGAGCACGACGTTACGCCAGATGGACATCAACGTCCTGCTCGGAAAAATCACCACGCATATTCTCGGCGAAGAACACGTCACCGGGCTGCGGTTCACAGATGGGTCTGCGCTTGAGACCGACATGGTCGTGGTCAGCGCCGGCATTCGGCCTATTGTCGAGATTGCGACCGACTCCGGCCTGGCAGTTGAGCGCGGGATTGTGTGTGACGACCAGCTACGGACGAGCGACCCTGGCG
>JAAXHF010000639.1 GCA_012271025.1 Deltaproteobacteria bacterium
CAGATCGGACTGGACCCCGGCGAGACTGGCCTTGGTCTCCTGGCGCAGGCCCTCAATGTTCGCCTTGGTCTCCTGGCGCAAGACTTCAATCTCCTGGCGGACGGTGGCGATATTCGCTTGCGTCTCCTGGCGCAGGCCCTCAATGTTCGCCTTGGTCTCCTGGCGCAGGACTTCAATCTCTCGCTGGACCCCGGCGATATCTCGCTGGATTGCGGCGACATCGGCCTGGGTGGCCAGGTTGGTGTTGAGCAGTTGGACCTGCTCGTCGGCCAGGACTTCGGCCTGCTGCTCGGTAAAACCGTTCTCGGTCAAACGCTTGACGAACCGATGGGTGTCAAACGCAATCGCTTCGGACATGGGACAGGACTATAGCATATTCCAAACGCGCGGGGCAGGCCCGCAGGCGGTCAAGATGGCCGCGCTCCCAGGCAGCGGGAGGGCGAGTGGCCCGAGGCGGGGGCCGCCGGACCGGTCCCGGGAGGCTTACGCCACAATATGCATCATCCCTCCGAGGAGAGGATAAGAGGACGCCCGGTATCCAGAGGCTGACGGCGGGGATTGGCCGGCTATACGAAATCGGAAGTTCTTCTAGGCCAGAAGCTCTACTCGATCACCAACCGACACTTGCCCAGGAGTTTTCACCGTGGCATAGACTCCAAAATTCTGGTTGGCCTCGCGCACCAGGGTGCGCATGATCTTGGGGTCTTTTGGCAGGTTCGCGCAGCCGAGGGTCGTCATCACGCAGCGCAGACAGTTCATTGTCACGTCGAGGGTCATATTCCCGATGCGGAGCTGTTTGCCCGGCCACGAGGTCTCAACAAAACCGCTCGCCTCCTCGGTCTCAATCAAAAAATTCGGGCGAAAGCGCCGGGCGTCGATCTGCGAGGTCGGGCTCAGGGAGCGCAGTTGCTGCAACGACGCCTCGGTCACCAGCAGCAGCGGAAAGGCGTCGAAATAGGTGCCCGGAGGCGAGGCGTATTGCAGGATTTCTTTTGGGAAGATGGATAAATCCGGCAGCGGTTCGTCGGGCTCCAAACCGAGGAGGCTTCGTAGCTCTTCTGCCGGATTGCTATGCGTCGGCTTTCCACGCCGATAGTGCTCAAGGTTTTCGGCGGGCTGAATCGGCCAGATGGAAACCTGACGCTCCAGGGCTTGACTGAGTTGGGCCGCGGCATCCGGGTCGTTGGACAGGAAGGTCGTGCCGTCCGGGACGGTAATTTCAACCGGGCCGATCTGTTCTTTTGTCGGGCTGTCCGGATAGCGCGCCTGACAGTGCATCAGGGTCGGGATTTTTTTGGCGCTCGTAATTCCCCCCCGGACCTCGTCCCGCACGGCCCAGCCCCGGTCACCGATCACGCCCTGGGGGCTGACCTCGGTCT
>JAAXHF010000003.1 GCA_012271025.1 Deltaproteobacteria bacterium
CGACGTCAACTACCACACCGACCGTGAGGCATCGCTGAAGCTCGGTTTTCGCAACGTGGTGGTTGGCGGGCGGATGACCATGGCCTACGCCGGCCACATTCTCGAAGAGCGCTACGGCGCGGCCTGGCTGCGCAGCGGGCGGATGGACGTGAAGTTCACCAACCCGGTGTGGGAAGAGGACACGGTCATTGCGCACGGCGTCGAGCTGGGTCGTCTGGAGGACGAGCCCGACAGAACCGCCGCCTTTGTGTGGCTGGCCAAGCCGGACGGTACGGTCGTGCTGATTGTCAACGCGAGTGTCCAGACGCCCTGACCGTTGCCCGCCTCCGAGTGCCCTTGGAGCAATTCACCATTAGGTGTAGCCGTGTAGGTCAGGTTAGCCGGAGGCGTAACCTGACATCCCATACGTGTCGGATTACGCTCCGCTAATCCGACCTACGACAGCCTATCGGGAAACGCGCTAGTCGGGGTACGGGTGAGCAGGTCTCAGACCGATGGGTCGGGCGGGTCGGGCGCCTCCCGTTTGAGCACGCCTTCTTCTTCCAAGGCCCGCACCTGCTCGGCGGCATAGCCGAGATAGCGGTGTAAAATCTCGGCGTTATGCTCTCCCAAAAAGGGCGCTTCGAGCAACAGCGGGTCGGGGAAGGCGGAAAATCTGAGCGGCATGCCCGGAATCTGGAACTCGCCAAACGCCCGGTCGGTGACCGTGCGGACGGTCTGACGCTGACGCATGTGCGGATGGTTGACGGCCTGCTCAACCGACAGCACCGGCGCGACCGGCACGCGGGCCTCCTCAAGCGCCCGCAGGGCGGCCTCGTCGCTGGGCATTGAGGCGATCCAGTCTTCCAGAATCCTGACCACGGCTTCGGTATTTTGCACCCGCGCCTCATTATCGACAAAGCGCGGGTCGTCGACGAGGTCGGGCCGCCCGATGGCTTTGCACACACTCGGCCACTGGTGCGGCAGAGCCATGATAAACACATAGGTCTCGCGGCCCTTGTACAAGCCGCTGGGACAGACCGCATAGTGCTGGGTGCCCGAGCGGGTCGGTTTGATGTCGCCCCCGCTGGCCGAGTACATCTGGACGTTGAGTTCGTGGCAGTGGAAATAGGCGTCGAGCAGGGCAATATCCACGTACTGTCCCTGACCGGTTCGCTCACGGTATAACAGGGCGCCGTTGATGGCTGCGGTGGCGTGGACGCCGGTGCTCACATCACCAATCCCCGGCAGCGGAAAATACGGCTGACCGTCTTTCTCGCCGATCATTGAGGTAATGCCGGAATACGCCTGGGCGATATAGTCATAGCCCGGCAGCTGGGACAGCGGGCCGCTCTGACCGAAGGCCGAAATCGAACACATGACGATCTTGGGATTCAGGGCCTTGACCGACCCGTAGTCGAGCCCCAGGCGTCCGATCACGCCGGGCGCAAAGTTCTCGACCAGCACATCGACCTGTTTGACGAGCTGTTTGAGGATTGCCAGGCCCTTGGCGTGTCTGGCGTCAATACACAGGCTCTTCTTGCCCCGATTCTGTTGAATGAAGTAGGCGCTGCGGCCGTTTCTCAGATAGGGCAGGCCGCGTGATATCTCGCCGTTGGGGGCGAGTTCCACCTTGAGAATCTCGGCGCCCATCTCGGCCATCAGCCGGGTAACCGTCGGACCGGCCAGGACCTGGGTAAAGTCCAGGACTTTGTAGCCATCAAGGATATGCTTGAGTCCGGTTTCTGCCATACAGTCCTCCTTGGATATGGTCGGACAGTATGGCACTCCACAGCTGACGGAGCCAGAGTGGTCCGGCGGGTCTCGTTTGCATGAGGGAGAAGAGGCGCCCGGACGGGCGGTCCGGGCGCGTGCGGAGAGAACAGAGAGCGGCTATTTGGCTGCGGCCAGCGGCTGTTCGGCGAAGCTCACATCGACATCCGTGGCAACCTTCTTGTGAGGATTGTAGTGCGGGATGATATATTCACCGATGCGGCGAATGGAGCGCATGACGTTCTGGTGCGGAATCTCCCCCATCTGCTTGAAGAAGATGACTTGGTCAAGGCCGTTGTCGCGAAATTTCTCCAGCTTGCGACTGACCTCATCCGGATTACCGACGGTCACCATCGGATGATCTTTCAGCTGCTGGTCGCTGAGATCGTTGGCGTCCTCGCTCAGGTCAAACAGCTGGCGCAGGTACTCGTAGGAGTACAGGTTGTTTTTGGCCATCAGCGGCTCGAACAGCTTGGCGATGTTGTGCAGGAACCACCGCGCGCCGTTGATGCCGATTGCTTCTTCTTCCTTGCTCTCTGATACGTGACACATGACCACACCAGAAAACCGATCATTGATGACCTTGGTCACCACATCGTTGCGGGCCTTGCAGGTGTCACGATAGATCTGCATGGTCTTCTGGACCTGCTCCCAGTTGAAGTTGAAACTGAGCACGCCGAGCCCGCGGTTGGCAGCCATCTCGTAGCTGTCCGGGGCGGTACAGGCCATCCACATCGGCGGATGCGGCTCCTGAATCGGCTTGGGCACGACCATCCGGGGCGGGACCGTAATTGTCTTGCCCTCGTACTCCAGAATCTCGCCCGTCCAGGCTTTGACAATGACATCGAGCGCTTCCCGGACTTCCAGGCGAGTCCGATCATAATCAATACCAAAGCCGTCCAGCTCTTGGGCGGTCGTCGAGCGGCCGGTGCCGAGGTCCATCCGGCCATTACTCAGAATATCGAGCACGGCGGCTTGCACCGCGACTTTAATCGGATGGTTGAAGCGATGCGGCAGCAGACGCACGCCGTGCGCAATCCGGATATTCTTGGTCCGCTGAGAAACGGCGCCGTAGAAGACTTCGGGCGCCGGGCTATGCGAATACTCTTCCAGAAAGTGGTGCTCCACTTCCCAGACGTAATCGAAGCCAAGCTTATCCGCCAGTTCTATCTGGGCCAAGGCTTCGTGGTAGATGTTGTAGCTGCTGAGCTTGGTCCACGGTCGTGGGGTCTGCATTTCGTACAGCATACCAAATTGCATGTGCGCCTCCTTTTTCTGCACAGAATCATCCATGACTGTGGCCATACTGTGCCTGGATTTTACGCAATTTTCCAGCCCTACCCTCTCCTTGCTCCCTGTCACTTCGCCATACGTGCTCGGCGCCGAATGGTTTCCTCCATATCCAGGCTCAGCGTCTCGGGGTCGATCACCACCCCGTAATCCTGTTCGGCTCGTTCGACGCTGAGGTACTCGTCGAGCACATCGTCCAGAACTTTCTGCGGGTCGCGCCGCAGCGGATCGCCCCAGCCACCGCCGCCACCCTTGAAGGTGGCAATGATCGAGCCCGGCGGAGAGGGCCGGTTGGCCGCCGACTCCAGCACCTCTTCCTCATGCTCAGTGCCCCAGTTGAGCACATAGCGACTGCTGGCGCCGTCTTTGCCACCCGCATAGCCCGGCGCGGTATGTCGCACCCCGGTCAGGGCGACGTTGATGATCGACTCGTCCCGCACGCTCTCGCGCTTCATGGCAAAGCCGGGCACACCGCGCCACTGGCCGGCGGCGGCGGTGTCCGCAACGTACTCGTACTGGTGGTAGAAAAACGGAAACTGGATCTCGCTCATCTCGACCGTGGAATAGATCAGCCCGCACATCGGCGCCGGCCAGCCGCCCCAGCCGTCGCTGCCCCGGGTGCCGCTGGCCGCCACCAGGGTGTTGCCGTACTCGATGGTCACAAACATCGCGTCGTAGCGCGAGTCGTGGCCGTAGGTCGTACACAGGCAGTAGTTCAGCGACACCGCCCCGGCCCGGTCGGGAATCGCCTGCTCCAGGGCGCGCATCGTCGCCGTGCCGATATCCCCGCCGATCACCACTGTACTGAACATGCACGGCGCGGGCGGCAGCGGGTTGACCACCGTGCCCTCGGGCGCGCTGATGCGAACCGCCCGGAACACCCCGGAGTTGATCGGAATGTCGTCGGGCAGCACCGAGCATAGGGCGGTATACACCCACGACGCGGTGTTGCCGAACGGGCTGTTGACAAAACCCGGCGTTTCGGGACTCGAGCCGGCAAAATCGACGCTCAGGTCCGAGCCCTCGATGTGTATCGTCGCCGTGACCTCGACATCGTGGCTGCCCAGGCTGTCGTGGTCGAGGACGGCGGTGCCCCGGTAGCGGCCGTCGGGCCACTTGGCGACCTCGGCTCGGAAGCGTTTTTCGGCATAGTCCAGGGTGTACTCGATGCTGTCGTTGACGACCTCACCGCCGTACTTGGCAAACAGGGCCTGAATGCGCTGCTCGGCCAGATTGCACGCCCCGAACATGGCCGCCAGATCTCCCCGCAGCACCTGCGGAATACGCGAGTTGGCCAGAATCCAGTCCAGAACATCCTCGCGCAGCTGTCCCTTCTCAAACAGTTTGATGGGTGGAATACGCAGGGCTTCCTGCCAGATATCCCTGGCCTCGGGATTATAGCCGCCGGCCACCGGTCCACCGAAATCGGCCATATGGGCGCGGACGGATGGGAACAGGACCGGCTTGCCGTCAAAAAAGACGGGCTTCATGACCGTCCAGTCGGCGTGGTGCGTCCCGCCGTAATAGGGATCGTTGACCATCACCACGTCGCCCTCGTGCAGGTCGTCGCCAAAGGTGTCCATCAGCGCTTCGACCGACAGAATGGAGGCAAAGATATGGACCGGGATAGCCGTCGCCCGAGCAACCAGGCGGACATCGTGTCCGTCGTAGAAGAACACCCCGGTCGAATAGTCGTGGACCTCGTTGAACAGCGGATGGACTGCCGTGCGCTCCACCGTCTTGCTCATTTCCTCAGAGATTGCCTCCAGCGAATCTTTGACTACCAGAGCGGTGATACGGTCAACCATGAGTGCTCCTCCTGTGCCTGTGTGTCTCGTGGAGATGCTTACGTTTGTTGAGAGAGCCCTGCCGACATCTCGGCCGGAAATGGACAGCCCGGACGGCCACAGCCGCTGATGCGAAACGGTAGCGCCGGCGGCGCAAACGCGGCCGCCAGCCGCGTGGCAGGAATCTGTCCGGCCCGGGCCTGGTGTAAAGCTCCGCTCACCGCCTGTGCAACGGCCAGGCTCGGCTGGTAGGGCGACCAGCCGACCGACATGGGCAGCGTGGCGTGCAGAAAACTGTGCTCGGGAATAACGAAAGACACGGGCCGCAGCAGCCCGTCGTTGGCCGGGATTGCCGGCCACAGGGCCGCCAGGGGCAGCAGGGCGGCGGCGGTCGTCGTTGCCGGCGTGCTGTTAATAAATCCTTTGGCCGCAGCCGAGCTGCCGCTGAAGTCGAGACGCAGTGTTTCGTCGGCAAGCGATAGCCTGAGCGCGACCCGGAACTCGTCGTCTTCCAGACACGAACGCACCGGTCCGCTCTCGGTTCGCCACTCCCCAGGCACGATTTTTCCGAGTTCGGCCCTCACCAGCCCTTCGGTGTCGGCCAGGATGTCGTGCAGCGCCTGAGTGTAGGCGCCGGGCGAATACTGGGCAGCCAGGGCCGTCACCTCGTTCTGGCACGTCTCCAGAGCGGCGACCAGCAGCTCCAGGTCTTTTTCGATCAGATGCGGCAGGCGGCTGTTCAGCGTCAGCATAGTCAGCGCATCCCGCTGCAACACCCCGCCACGGTACAGGCGTATCGGCGTGACCCGCACGCCCTCGGCCCAGATTTCCAGCGCCCGGGGGAAATAGCCGCCCAGAGCGTTGCCGCCGATATCGGCCAGCGGGACCTGAAACGTGGCATAGCCGAGGTGGCGGCCGGCGGCGAAGAGGGGCTTGACCAGGGCCGCATCCTGCACGTGGCTGCCGCCGGAAAAGGGATCGTTGGTCAGGACAATATCGCCCTCGGCCAGCCCGTCTCCAAAATAGGCCAGCACCGAGCGGGTGACCGCGCCGAGGATGCCGAGGCGGGCCGGATTGTCGATGGCGACCAGCTGGCCGTCGGCCGTGCTGAGGGCGCAGGCGAGGTGGCGTCGATCAATCAGGGCCAGGGACGCCAACGAACGGAGCAGCCGGGGACGGATGCGCTGGAGGATCGCCGCCAGCCCCTTTGCAAGAGTCTGATCGCTCATCTCATACTACCTCGATGACATAGCTGAGCTGTTCGTTGAGGGTCGCCCGTTGGCCCGGCAAAATCACAATTGAGGTTTGTTGCTCTTCGATCACCGCCGGTCCCTCAATCACATTTCCCGCCACCACCCGGTCGCCGTCATAGATGTCGGTGTCCACATAGTCCAGGGCAGACACAAAATAGACCGGCCGGCGGCCGCTGTGAGCTGCCTGCGGGTCGGCGGCTCCCAGCCGGGCGGTTTGCAGGCCGGGCTTGGGGCGGACGCCGATCAGGTCGAGGTGGACGTTCAGGATCTCGACCTCATCCTGCGGCTTGTCGAAGGTGTACAGCTGGCGGTGGAGGGTGTGGAAGCCGTCAATCGTGGCGGCCAGCTCGGCCGGCCCGACCTGGCCGTCCGGGCTGGGCACCTCGACCGTGACCTCATGGGTTTGTCCGACATAGCGCATGTCCAGGGAGAAGCGGGCCAGGATCGTGTCTAACTGTGCGCGCTGGCCACCCAGCGCCTCCTCGGCCTCGGTTTGCATCCTTCGGAACAGCGCGTTCAGGTCGGCCAGATCGAGATCACTGCCGCGCGCGTAGAAACTGCGCACCCGGCTCACCCGCAGGTCGGACAACAGGTCGCCCAGCGCGCACAGCACCGGAGCGGTGCCCTTGGGCACGACAATCGTCCGAATGCCCAAGGCCTCGACCAGCGCCCCGGCATGGACCGCGCCGGCGCCGCCAAACGCGGTGAGGGCAAAATCGCGCGGGTCATACCCCTTGGCCAGCGAGACCTGACGGACGCTGTTGCTCATGCTGTTATTCACAATCCGGAAAACGCCGCCGGCCGCTTCGAGTATGGACATGCCCAAGGGCTCGGCAATCCTGGTCATAATCGCTCGCTCAGCCGCAGCCGCATCGAGCCGCATGGTCCCACCCAGAAAAGAGGCGGGGTTGAGATAGCCCAAGACCACATCGGCATCGGTGACTGTGGGCTCGTGTCCGCCAAAACCGTAACACGCCGGCCCCGGATGCGCCCGAGCGCTGTGCGGACCGACGCGCAGGGCGCCGCCCTCATCGACCCAGGCGATACTGCCGCCACCGGCCCCAATGGTGTGAATGTCGATGAATGGAACCGCCACCCGATAGCGGCTGATCCACTGCTCGGTGCCGATTCTGGGCCGGCCGTCCTGGACCAGGCACACGTCAAAGCTCGTCCCGCCCATATCGACGGTGATGACATTCCGAAAGCCTGAGCCCTGACCGAGCTGGGCGCCGGCCACCACGCCGCTGGCCGGCCCGGACAGCAGGGCCTGGACGCCGTGCTGACTGGCCTGCCGGATACCGGCTATGCCGCCGTTGCCGTGCATGATGAACAGCTGGCCCTGAAAGCCACGCTCCCGGAGTTCTCTCTCCAGCCGTTGCAGATAGACCCGCAGCCGGGGCGTCACATAGGCGTCGACCAGGGTGGTGCTGAGCCGCTCGAACTCCCGGACCTGGGGCAGGATTTCGGACGACAGGCTGACGTACACGTCGGGCAGCGTCTCCCGAATGAGGTCGCGTGTGCACAGCTCATGGACCGGGTTGACGAACGAAAACAGATAGGCGACGGCAATCGCCTCGACCTGCATGTCGGCCAGGCGCTGCACCGCAGCCCGGACTTCGTCCTCGACCAGCGGCTTGACGATGGTTCCGGCGGCGTCAACCCGTTCGGTCACGCCCAGCCGACGCCGACGCGGGACAATGGGATAGGGGGCCGGCAGACGAATATCAAAGGCGGCTTCCTTGTAGTTGCGCCGGATCTCGATGATGTCGCGGAATCCAGCCGTGGTGATGAGGCCGACATTCGCCCCGGTGTATTCCAGCATGGTATTGGTGGCAACAGTCGTACCGTGCACGATGGTCGAGATCCGGCTCAGCAGCTGCGGGCTGTCGAGGCCATACCTGGCCGCCAGCTGCTCGATCCCGACCAGGACGCCGATGGCCTGATTTTCAGCCGTGGACAAGACCTTCTGAATCTCGATACGGCCCGCCTGGTCGGCGCACACCAGGTCGGTGAAGGTTCCACCGACATCGATCCCAAGTTTGTACATGCGTATGCCACCCCTGCTTTACAGACCGGACAGCCGAGGCTGAGACGACTGCCCTGCCCTTCTTCCATAGCATGTCGGGCTGCCAGGCTTCTAGGCGACGCAGCTCCGAGTGTGCTACACAACGCCCATGTCTACAACGCACAAACGTCAACTCCAAGCCGCCTATGCGGTAGCCGGCGAAGAACTCCCGATCATCGACCTCGGGCCCTATCTGAGCGACCGGCCCGGCGCGGCCGAGACGACCGCGACCGAGATGCGCGACGCGCTCGAACACATCGGGTTCTTTTTCATTATCAACCACGGCATTGCCACAGCGCTGCGCGAGCGGACGGTCGAGGCCACCGCACGTTTCTACGCCCTGCCGCTGGAAGCCAGAATGGCGCTCAAGATCAACCGCGCCGGGCTGGGCTATATCCCGTCCAAGGGCGAGTTCGGCAAACATTCGCGCTATTACACCGGCACCAAAAAGCCGGACCTCAGCGAAGCCTTTCTGCTCCAGCGCGACTGGGGGGCGCGCCGGCCCCGCACCCGCAACCAATGGCCGGCCGACGAGCCCGAATTTCAGGCCGCCATGCGAGATTTCTTCGACGCGACGGAAGACCTGAGCCTGCGCATGCTGCCGCTGTACGCCCGAGCCCTGGAGCTGGCGCCGGACTTCTTTAGCGACAAATTCCCCAGGGATCGCTGTCTGAACGTGCTGCGCGTGTCCCACATGCCGCCCGACCCGCTCGACGACAACCAGTTCAACATCTGTCCCCACACCGACGGCTCGTTCATGACCCTGCTGGCCACCTCGGACCAGCCCGGTCTGGAAATCCTGAGCCAGTCCGGTCGCTGGATCACAGCCCCGCTGATTCCAGACGCCTTTGTGGTCAACTCGGGCGACCTGCTGGCCCGCTGGTCGAACGGCCGGGTCCTGTCCACCCCGCATCGGGTGGTCAACACCTCGGGCAGCCACCGCTACTCGATTCCGTTCTTCTTCCAGCCTGCGGCCGACACCGTTATCGACTGCCTGCCAACGTGTTGCGGGCCGGACAATCCACCCAAAAAACCGCCGATTACCTGCGGTGCCTATGCCAAGAAGTTTATTGAGGCGAGTTTTGCCCTGGGCGACACGATCTATAACGACAAAGGGGAGCTGGTCTCAACGGCCGGCTGACCCCCCCCGGCGGTCTCTTCAGCACGTGACCGGCAGTTCTCTCAGCCCGCGCAGGGTCACCATCTCGCGCCATTCGACAGCGTCCGTGGCCAGCCGCAGTTGGGGCATCCGCCCCAGCAGGCTATTGATGGCAAGCTGGGCCTCAATCCGCGCCAAGGGGGCGCCGAGGCAGTGATGGATACCGTGGCTGAAGGTAAGATGCGGGTTGTCCTGACGGGCGATATCGAGCTGGTCGGGGTTGGCAAACTGGGCCGGGTCATGGTTGGCGGAGCCGAGTAGAATCAGGGCCTGCTGGTTTTTGCGAATCCGCTTGCCACCGATTTCGATATCGTCCAGCGCGGTCCG
Source organism: Deltaproteobacteria bacterium (assembly GCA_012271025.1). The sequence continues at coordinate 9,634 of JAAXHF010000003.1, forward strand.
GGCGGTCATCTGGACCGATCCGTCGTAGCGCAGGAACTCCTCAACCGCGATCTGAATCAGGCCGGGGTCGGCTCTGAGTCTGGCCAGCTGGTCGGGATGCCGAAACAGGGCCAGCATCCCGTTGCCAATCAGGTTCATCGTCGTTTCGTGACCGGCCGCAAACAGCAGAATGACGTTGGCCAACAGCTCGTCTTGGCTCAGACGATCACCCTCCTCTTCGACGGCAATCAGAGCGCTGAGCATGTCCTGCTGCGGCCGAGCCCGACGCTCGGCGATCAGGTGGGTGAAATACTCGACAAAGGACTCGGTTGCGCGGTCGGCGGCCTGTGCGATTTCGGGCGTAATGACCGGATCGAGCGAGCGGGCCAGCGTGCCGGCCCACTCTTTGAACTGCTCCCGGTCCTGGACCGGAACTCCAATCAGCTCGGCAATCACAATGACCGGCAGCGGAAAGGCCAGCTCGGCAATAATGTCAAAGCCGTCCTGAGCCGCGACCTGATCGAGCAGGTCGTCAACAATGTGCTGGATATGGGGACGCATGCCCTCCACTACCCGCGGGGTAAACGCTTTGGTCGCCAGTTTGCGTAAACGGGTGTGATCGGGCGGGTTCTTGAGCAGCATCCAGTGCTGCTCCATATCGGCGGCCGCCCCTTCCCCGCCCAGGGCTTCGGCATACTCGTTGTAGCGTTCCCAGTCGCGCGGGTTGGCGCTGGCCCGGGAATGGCGCAACAGGCTCACACAGTCAGCGTAGCGGGTCAGGACCCAGAAGTTGAAGTTGTCACTCCAATGGACCGGATCGGCCTGGCGCAGCTGTTGATACGAGCGGTAGGGATTGTCACGGAATGCGGGAACAAAGGGATTAAATTCAACCGGGGGCGATGTATCGGTCATGCCGAACTCCCTTTTCTCACGATTCACTGTAGAGTACACATGGTGCTGGTTCAAGGCGGAATCGCATCCCTGCCCCTCACCCCACACCGTCAGACATCACATCTTGAGGAGAAAACCATGACGAACACCACACACGGCCATGTCCTGATCACCGGCGCGGTCGGCGGCTTGGGAACGGCCATGGTCCGCCGTCTGCTTCAGGAAGGCCATACGATTATCGCCTGTGACCGCAACGCGGAGGCGGCCGGCGAATGGCTGGAGCGGCTGCCGGCCGAGCAGCAGCCCAGCGTCCGCTTCGAGCCGCTCGACGTGACCAAAGAAGACCAGGTCGAGGCCCTGGCCAAGCGCCTGGCTGACGACGGCGTCCATGTCGCCTACCTGATCAATAACGCCGGGATTTTCGGCGCCGGCACCGAGTCGCGGGTGTGGGAGCGCACGCTGCGGGTCAATATCCACGGCACTTTCTATATGACCCGGGCCTTCAGCCAAGCTATGGTTGCCCGTGGCTTCGGGCGGATTGTAAACCTGGCCTCGCTGTCGGCCTACGCCCCACCCAGCGAGCAAGCCCCCTACTCTGCGGCCAAGGCGGCGGTGACCGGCTACACCCGCTCAGTCGCCCTCGACCTGGCCCGCCACGGCGTGACGGTCAACGCCCTAGCCCCGGGCCTGATTCTGCACGACGGGTTGAAGGCCGTGTTTTCCGAGGCCGAACTGGAACGGCTGGCCCGCCCCATTCCAGCCGGGCGGCCGGGCAAACCCGAGGAAATCGCGGCCACGGTCGCCTTTCTGCTGTCGGACGACGCGGCGTATATCACCGGCCAGACCCTGCATGTTAACGGCGGGCTGTATTTGCCGGGCTGATGTTTGCCGGGCTGGCTTTCGGGTAGTGCGTCATTTTGAACTGCTGTCTTCGAGGAGGGCTCTCCTGGCGCAGAAATCCCCCTGCGCTTCGCGCTTCCCCCTTTTGCATCACAAGTTTGACAAAGGGGGACTAAGGGGGATTTGCCCGACACAGCGGCCACCCTCGGAGCGGGCCGCTGTGGGTGAGACGGAGCAGTCATTTCCAAACTGACGCAGGACCGGCTTTCGGACTAGCCCGGAGCGCCAATTTGGTCTATAGGTGAATGAACGTTCAGACAGACTCAGACGAGAGTTCTTAGCCGATTATTACAAGGAGGGAAGCATGGCCGAATACGATCTTCACATTGCAGGCGGCACGCTGGTTGACGGCAGCCGGGCGCCACGTCGCCAGGCCGACGTCTGGATTAAAGACGGAAAAATCGCCCATATCGGCACCGATGCCCCCGGCTTTGCCGACCACACCATCAAGGCTGACGGCCTGATCGTGGCCCCCGGCTTCATCGACCTGCACACCCATTACGACGCCCAGATCCGCTGGGACCCGTACTGCACCATCTCGGGCTGGCACGGCGTCACCTCGGTCGTGCTGGGCAACTGCGGCTTCGGCTTTGCGCCGGTCAAACCCGATTTCCGGGAACGCTCGATGCTGACCATGACCCGCACCGAAGCCATTCCGTATGACGCGATGAAAGCCGGCATGGACTGGGACTGGGAGACCATTCCCGAGTATCTCGATTCGCTCGACCGCTCGCCCAAGGGCGTGAACTGCATCCAGTACATGCCGACCGCCTCGCTGATGACCTACGTCATGGGTCTTGAGGCGGCCAAGAGCCGGCCGGCGACCGCAGCCGAGCGTCAGGAGATGAAGCGCCTGCTGCACGAGGGTATGCAGGCCGGCCTATGCGGCTTTTCCATCCAGCGTCTGGGCCCGGACTCGACCCAGGCCGATTACGACGGTTCACCCATGGTCACCGACACCATGGACGACGCCGACATTCTGAATCTGGGCGAGGTGCTGAGCGAGCGCGGGGACGGCTTCATCCAGATCACCCAGGCCACCGGCAACATCAAGGACGACCTGCGCTTCCTGGAACAGCTGGCCGCGACCGCCAAACGGCCGATTCTGCACAACGCCATCGTGCCGGCCCGCAAAGACCCCAAGGTCCACCGCCGCAGCCTGGACTGGCTGGAGCGCTGCCGTGCCCAGGGCCTGCCCATCTATGGCCAGACCGGCACCATCCGGACCGGTTTTGCCTTCACCCTGGAACACTGGAACCTGTATGACGCCAGCCCGGCCTGGCGCGAGCTGACGACCGGCACCAAGCAGCAAAAGCTGGACAAGATGCGCAACCCGGCCCTGCGCGAAGCCGTCAAACGCGAGGCCGAGGAGGCCGACCGGCGCCTGCAGATCATTCAGGCCGGGGTCGGCGGCGCTATCCCGACCCTGCTGGTCCAGAGCGTCAACAACCAGACCGCGCTGGAGCAGTACGTCGGCAAATCCCTGGGCCAGATTGCCGAGGAAGAGCACAAGACGCCGATTGACGTGATGCTCGACCTGTCGCTGGCCGGTGATCTGAACGTCGAGTTCCTGGGTCCCAACAAGGGCTTCAACGCCCAGTACATGGCCGAGATGATCAACGACTCCGACTACACCTTCCCCGGCGTGTCCGACGGTGGGGCGCATACCAAGTTTTTCACCGGCGGTGCCTTCACCACCGACTTTCTGCACTGGCTGGTCCGTGACGAAGGGCGGATCACCCTGGAAGAGGCTCACTACCGGCTGTCGGCCCTGCCGGCCAAGGCGGCGGGCTTCCGTGACCGTGGGGTGCTGAAACCGGGCGCCGCAGCCGATGTGGTGGTGTACGATCTGGACGGGCTGGGCATTGAGCCGGACTGGATCGGTGAGGTCTCCCACGACTTCCCGGGCGGAGAATGGCGTCGCGTACAGCGCGCCAAGGGCTATCACGCCATTATTGTCAACGGTCAGCTGACCTTCAAAGACGGCGCGTGTACGGGCGCCACGCCGGGCCAGCTGCTGCGCCACGGCCAGGCCCACAGCGCATAGGCGGCAGAGAGGACATACCATGCAATACGACGTACTGATTCGGAACGGCAGTGTTGTTGACGGCTCGGGCATGCCGCGCTTTCGGGCCGATGTCGGCATCGTCGCCGGCAAGATCGCGACGATTGGAAAAATCCGCGACAGCGCCAAGGAAGTTATTGACGCCGAAGGCCATGTGGTCGCTCCGGGCTTTATCGATGGCCACACCCATATGGACGCCCAGGTCTTCTGGGACCCGCTCGGCACCTGTTCGTGCTGGCACGGCATCACCAGCGTGGTCATGGGCAACTGCGGCTTCTCGCTCGCCCCGTGCAGCGAGGACAAGAAGCTGATGGTCATGCGCAACCTGGAGCGGGCCGAAGACATATCGCCCCAGGCCATGGAAGCCGGCATTCGCTGGAGCTGGACGACCTTCCCGGAATACCTCGACGCAGTTGAGCGCCTGCCCAAGGGCATCAACTACGCGGCGTATATGGGTCACTCGGCCCTGCGGACTCACATCATGGGCGAACGCGCTTTCACCGACGAGGCCAGCGACACCGACCTGGAGGCGATGAAGAACGAAATGCGGGCCGCGATGCGGGCCGGCGCCATCGGCTTTACCACCTCACGCACGCGCAACCATCAAACGCCCGACGGCCAGCCGGTGGCCAGCCGCCTGGCCAGCTGGGACGAGGTGCGCCAACTGGTCGGCACCATGGGTGAGATGGGCACCGGCGTGTTTGAGATCGCCGGCGAGGACACCGGCCTCAACCCGGACCGTATCCAGGACTACCTGAACCGTCTCAAGGCCCTGGCCGTTGATACCGGCGTACCGGTTACCTACGGCATGTTCAGCGCGCCCAAAGCGCCCGACTACTGGCGGCCCTTCTTTGCCCTGGCCGACGAGACGGCCGAGGCCGGCGGACGCATCTTCGTGCAGGTCCACAGCCGTTCCATCAGCGTGTTGCAGTCGTTTGAGACGGTCACCTCGTTTGACAAGCTGCCGGTGTGGCGTGATATCCGCACGCTGCCGCTGGCCGAACAGGAAGCCGCATTGCGCAACCCGGACATCAGACACCAGCTGATCGAGTCGGCCAACAACCCGCCCCAGGACAGCGGGCGGGCGGTTGGCGCCGAGGCGCGGGCGGCCAACTTCAAGTGGCTGTTTCCGATCATGGACCGGGCGGTTCCGCCCTACCGGTCGATGCAGGACCTGGCCCAGGAGCGCGGCCAGGACCCGGTCGAGACGTATATTGACCTGGCGCTGGAGAAGGGACTGAAGCGCTTCTTCATGCAGCCTCTGACCAACACCAACAACGACCACGTGCTGGAGATGATGCGCCATCCCCGCTCGGTGATTACCTTCTCCGACTCGGGCGCCCACGTGTCGCAGATCATGGACTCGTCGCTGCAAACCCACCTGCTGAGCTACTGGGTGCGAGACCAGGAGGCGATGAGCCTGGAAGAAGCCGTGCGTCAGCTCAGCTTCGTGCCGGCCTCGCACTGGGGCCTGAGCGGCCGGGGTCTGCTGCGCGAGGGCTGGCAGGCTGACGTGGTGGTCTTCGATCCTGAGACGGTTGCCCCCCAGGTGCCGACCCTGACCTACGATCTGCCGGCCGGCGCCCGGCGGCTGAAACAAAAAGCCGACGGCTTTCTGGCCACCGTTGTCAACGGTGAGGTCGTGCTGCGCGACAACGAGCACACCGGCGCCCTGCCCGGCCAGCTGCTGCGCGGTCCCTTGGCCAGCCGCTAGCCCTACGCCGTCCCAGTCCTGGCAGGTCCGCCTTCCCGGCGGGCCTGCTCCCCCCTCCCCTTTTCCCTGGCTCGGAAAGGAGAGTCACCATGAGTCGTATTTTTGGCGCGATTCGCCAGAACGGCTACGTTGTCCGCGACATTGAAGCGGCGCTCGACCATTGGATCACTGTTCTCGGCGTCGGACCGTTTTTCTACTTCGAGCAGGTCAAGATCGACGATTTTCGCTATCGTGGTCAGCCATCCGAGGCGGCGGCGAGTATCGCCCTGGCCAACTCCGGGCAGCTTCAAATCGAACTCATCCAGCCCCGCACCACCGCTCCCTCAATGTGGCGCGACTTTCTGGATGCCGGCCACGAAGGCTTGCAGCATTTTGCCTGTTGGATGGACAGTCCTGAAGCCATGGATGCCGCCCTGGCGCGTGCCGACTCCCTGGGCTACGAGGTCGGACAGTCGGGCACGGTCGGCGAAAACGGACGCTTTGTGTACCTGTGTACCGAAGCGCATCCCGGCACGGTCGTTGAGCTGTCAGAAGCGTGTGGCTGGAAGGCCACGTTCTTCCGCAAGGTCGCCGAGGCAGCCCAGCATTGGGATGGCTCCGACCCCATCCGCAGCATGCACCGTTAGGACCTGAGCACGAGTAGCGATCTGGATTTCTAAGCCATCTTTTTGGGACTCGGCTGCGCATGGCCGCGCATCGGGTGCGGCTGGTAGGGTTCTTCCAGGGCGGCCACCTGCTCTGGGGTCAGCCGAATATCCACGCTGGCAAAAATCTCCGTGAGATGCCGCGCCTTGGTCGCCCCGATGATTGGCGCTGTCACCCCCGATGCCTGGAGAATCCAGGCGCAGGCAACCTGGGTGGCGGTCACACCGTGTTCTCGGGCGACCCGCTGGGCGGCCAGGGCGACCTGATAGTCGTTGTCGTGGAAGTACAGATTTTTTGCCACCTTGTCCGTCTGGGCGCGTCTCGTATCCCCGCTGTCCGGGTTGCGCGCCCGCTCGCCTTCGAGCAATCCGCGTGCCAGCGGGCTCCACGGAATCAGGGCCACGCCCTGGTCGATGCACAGCGGATTCATCTCGCGCTCTTCTTCGCGGTAGATGAGATTATAGTGATTCTGCATGGCCACAAAGCGCTGCCAGCCGTGCTCCCTGGCCGTGTACAACGCCTTGGAAAACTGCCAGGCGGCCATGCTGCTGGCCCCCAGATAGCGGACCTTGCCCGACCGGACCAGGAAATCGAGCGCGTCCAGCGTTTCCTCAATCGGCGTGGCGTAGTCCCAGCGGTGGATCTGGTACAGGTCGATATAGTCCATCTTGAGCCGACGCAGAGAGTTCTCGCAGGCTTCGATGATGTGCTTGCGGCTCAGCCCGCGCCGGTTCGGTCCCGGCCCCATCGGGCCGTTGACCTTGGTGGCCAGGACAATATCGTCACGCGCAGCCATCTCACCCAGCCAACGCCCGGTGATTTCCTCGCTGACCCCGATGGAGTAGACATCGGCCGTATCAAAAAAGTTGACGCCCGCCTCAAGGGCGAGCGCAAAATGCTCACGGGCTTCGTCCACGCCCAGCGTCCACTCCCGCCATTTGCCGTCGCCGTAGCTCATGCAGCCGAAGCAGATGCGTGAGACGGTCAGGCCGGTCTTGCCCAGTCGTGTGTATTCCATACGCTCTCCGATGTCTATGACTCCGGCGCCAACGCCCTACGCCGTGCGGCCTCGGTCAGGCTCGCCCATATCCATTGGGCTGTCAAGCGTTCAGACAAGACCGCCCGGGGTTTGCGGATTCTTTCCAATCGGGGGTATGGTGGGAACACTGAAAAGGAGGAACACACCATGACACACATCCAGATCATATCGGCCGACTCGCACATGATGGAACCGGCCGATCTGTGGCAGCAACGCCTGGATAAAAAATACCGCGACCAGGCCCCCAAGGTCATCAAACACCCCAGAAAACCGACGTATATCTTTGTCGCGCCCGACATCCAGCCCTTTCCGGTTGCGGGCGGCTTTGGCGCCGGCCGCAGCGGCCAGGAACTCAAAGACCATTTGAACCGGGGCTATGAGGCGGCCCGGCCCAGCGGCTGGGATCCGGCCGAGCGCCTCAAGGACCAGGACATTGACGGCGTGCAGGCCGAGGTGTTGTACACCACCCTGGGCATGCCGCTGTTTGGTCTGCAGGACGCGGACCTGCAACGCGCCTGCTTCGGGGTCTATAACGACTGGGTTGCCGAGTTCTGCTCGCACAACCCGCAACGCCTGCACGCCATCGCCCTGATCTCGCTCGAAGACATACACGCCGGGGTCACAGAGCTGGAGCGGAGCGCCAAGCTCGGCCTCAAAGGCGCGATGATCTGGGGCTCGCCGCCACCCGACCGGCCGTACAGCGACACGGTCTACGATCCGTTTTGGCAGGCCGCCTCGGAACTCCACATGCCCCTGTCGCTGCACGTCATCACCGGCAAAAAGCGGCAGGGCAAGGAAACCCTAGGTCCCGAGATCGCCTCGCAGTACATGAACATCATCCACGAGGTCCAGCGCTCACTGACCAGCCTGATCTTCGGCGGGGTGTTGGAGCGCTTCCCCGAGCTGCCGATCGTGTCGGCCGAAAACGACTCGGGTTGGTTCCCACACTATATGTACCGTCTGGACCATGCCTTTGAGAAGTTCAACGCCATGCTCAAGGAACCGCTGCCGCAAAAGCCCAGCGCGTATGTCAAGCGCCAGATGTGGGCCACCTTCCAGGACGATCCGGTCGGTCCCAAAACCTACGATATCTTCGGAGAGAATAACTACATGTGGGCCTCGGACTTCCCCCACACCGACTCCACCTGGCCCGATTCGCTCAAAATCATTGAGCGCGACTTTTCCAAGGTGCCGGCGGACGTCACCAAAAAGATCATCTGTGACAACGCGGCCAAACTGTATCGGATTGAGCTGACCTAGCCGGTTTCTCACGGTTCCCACATCTGGCTGGGAACCGTCTCTTTTTCCCAAACAGGACGTTCATGGGGGTGCTGACTGGAAGAAGAAACGGTACTCATGAAGAAGGAGGGAGAGAGAATGGAGACTACAACGAAGCACCAGCCCTGGACAACACAGTATGCTGAGTTGGGAACAGGTTCGGCACCGATCGACCCCTATATTTCGCCAGCATATTTTGAGTTGGAACGGGAGCGAATATTCCGGCGGGTGTGGCTCAACGTCGGCAGACTGGAAGACATTCCGCAGCCGGGAGACTACTTTGTGCAGGACCTGGCCGTGGGCAAGACCTCAATTCTTGTTGTTCGCGGACAGGACGGAACGGTGCGCGCTTTCCACAATGTGTGCAAACATCGTGGGAATAAGATTGTTTGGGATGAGCGGGGTTCATGTCAGAGATTGACGTGTAAATTCCACGGTTGGACCTACGCTCCGGACGGACGGTTGATCGGCGTGCCGGAGGAGGAGATGTTCTTTGATTTCAAGAAAAGCGAGCATGGGCTGACTCCGGTTACCACAGACATCTGTGGGGGGTTTATCTTCGTCCATCTCGATCCCCACCCGCGGGAAACCTTGCCGCAGTATTTGGGCGAGGCGGTGACAGTTTTGACAGAATTTCCCTTCGCCGAACTGCCAGTCTGCTACTCCTATAAGGCAGAGCTGAAATGTAACTGGAGAGCGGCGCGAGACTCTCAGCTGGAAGCCTATCACGCCAAGAGCCTGCACGCGCGCACGGTCCCAGATTTCTTCGCCAATGCAGACAACCCTTCTCTTCACACCCTCGATATCAAACTCTATCGACATCACGGCATGCTCTCCGGCTACGGGAATCAGCACCAGACACCGACTCCCGTGGAAGCCCTGGCCTCCCGATTCGGGACGATGCTCAGCGCCGAAGCAACCGGCTCCTTTCTCGAACGACTGCCACCGGGTGTCCTCAACCCGACCAGAAATCCGAATTGGTCTTTCGATCTGTATTACATCTTCCCCAATTTTCACTTCCTGCTGTTTGGTGGCTTCTGCCTCACCCATCATATGTGGCCGCTCACGGTTGATCGGTCGGTGTGGGAAGCCCGGCTGTATTTACCCCAGGCGGAAAATGCTGCCCAGTGGTTCAGCCGGGAATACACCAGATGCGTCACCCGCGACGTGTGGCTGGAAGACGGCAGCACGCTTGAGAACGTACAAAGGGGGCTCGTTTCCGGTGCGCTCAGCCAAACTCCACTGCAGGATCAAGAGTTGTTGATCAGACACGCCAATAAGCTTGCGGAGGACTTTATAGAAGATGGTGAAAGATAGGGGGAGCGCTATGTCTCAGGGTATGTTGCCGGCTCAGTTTGCAGACCTCGAGCCGTTCGTCGCCGACTGGTCGCTGGCCGAAGAAAGGGCGCGCAACCACAAGCGCCTGTCGAGCAGCATGGAAGAGCTGCGGACATTTTATGACGCGATCTTTCCCCGGATGGAGACCATCCTCGCCTATCTGCAGCAGTTTCCCTCCGACATGATGCCCGAGAAAGTGAGACGCCTATTTTTTCTGACACTCTCCTTGGCCGAGATCGCACCGGCCGTGGAATTGTTTGGGCAGCCGGGAGTGATTGACGGCTTTGCCTCCGCCCGGTTCGTGCCCGGACACGAACCCAGGTTCTTCCCCACAGCAGACAGGAAAAACCACCGCGGCGCTGGGTAAGGAGAGAAAGGAGTCATATCTTTCCCCGTGAGCATCGGTTGCCTCTGCCCAAGCCATGACGGGGACTAGGGAATCAAGACGACTTTCCCCACTGCACGCCGGGCGGCCAGATACCGATGGGCATCGGCCGCCCGGGCGAGCGGAAACGTCCGGTCGAGGACCGGCCTGAGGGTGCCGGCCTGGACCAGGGCCAGCAACTCCTGCATCGGCTGGCGGTGGAGGGCGGCGTGCCACGGCGGCAGGCCCAGATGCAGACCGCTGATCGTCAGATTACGGCTCAGAATCTGCGCGGCGTCGAGCAGAGGCAGGGAGCCGCTGGCCCGGCCATACACGACCAGCCGGCCCAGCGGCACCAGACAGTCCAAACTGCGTGTCAACACGTCGCCGCCGACACACTCCAGCACCACATCAACCCCGCGTCGGTCGGTCATGCGCAGCACCTCGGACACAAAGCCGTGCTCGGTGTAGTTGATGACTTCCTCGACGCCCAGCTGACGTAAGCGCCGTAGCTTGTGCTCGCTCGAAGCCGTGGCAAACACACGGGCGCCCCACAGCTTGGCCAGTTGGACGGCGATCGTGCCGACCCCGCTGGCCGCAGCCTGGACCAGGACGAAATCCTGAGGCTGGACACGCGCGCTGGTCTTCAGAATGTGATAGGCGGTCGCAAAGACGACCGGCATACCGGCCGCAGTCTCGACACTCAGGGAATCGGGTAACGGGTAGACCGCGTCTGGCGTTGCGGTGGCATACTCGGCATAGCCACCATCATTGACCCAGGCCATGACCCGCTCGCCGACCCGCAGTGTGCTGACCTCAGCGCCGACCCGAACGACCTGGCCGGCCACCTCCAGACCGGGCGTCAGCGGCAGCGGGAAGGCTGACGGATAGCGCCCCTGGCGCCGACCGAGGTCAGAATAGTTCACCCCGGCCGCAGCCACCTTGATCAGAACCTGCTCGTCTCCAACGGCCGGCTCAGCCACCTCCTCATAGCGCAACACCTCGGGCCCGCCGAACTGATGAAAACGAATGGCTCGCATGACCCGTTGTGGACACCGGGGACGGGGGTCTTAAAATACGGCCAGCGGATTCACCGGCGAGGCGGTTCCCTTGACCAGCACCAGCGGGGCAATGACCGACAGAAACGTCCAGCGCGAGCGCTGGGCGCAGGCCTGGGCGACAGACTCAAGGTCGCAGTTGTCTACCAGGTGCAGGCCCATGGCGACAATCGTGACGGCATGGATTGGCAGCAGCAGCTTTTCATAGCCGCTGGGCAGCACATCGCTGGCGCCGTCGCCGGCCATGGCGGCAACTTCGCGGGCGTGCAGCCACGGCAGACAGGCCGCCCCGAGCCCGGCCATGCCCTCGTTGAACGAGTCCCACGGCCCGGTGGCTTTCAGCCGCGCGTGGCGTCCGGTGCGGACAAACAGCACGTCCCCGCTCTCGACCCGAAAGCCGCCGGCCTGTTCGGCCTGGTCAAGATCGGCCGGAGTGATTTCCTCTCCGGGTTCGAGCCAGTCCTTGCCTTTCAGGCGGGGAATGTCGATCAGCACCCCTCGCGATACGATCCCGTCTTTGAGCGCGTCAATGGCGCCGTTCTGCGCGCCCTTGGCCCCGACATCCTCGGACGGATAGCCGTTATACATCTGGCCCTTGTGAAAGACGTGACACAGCGCGTCGAGGTGGGTGTTGGCCAGGCCGTGCGGGGCAATCGCAAAGTAGTCGGCGCTGTACGGAATCGGCGCGGCACTGCTCTCTTCTCTGGACCCGGTCTGCATCATGAGGTGCATCACCGGAGTCGGATTATCAGGACCGGGTTCGGTCGCCAGGGGCAGCGACATGGACACGGCCTGCCCGTCCTGGATGAGGGCCGCGGCCTGGGCGCGCTTTTGCGGCGTAATATAGTTGAGCGCTCCTAGCTGGTCGTCCTGACCCCATTTGCCCCAGTTGCTGAGACTGGTGAAAAACCCGTTGACTTGCGCTTCGCTCAGATCACGGTTGGCTGCCATAACCGTCCCTCCTTTGGCCGGCATCATAGGCAGCGTCCGTCAGAGCTGTCAAGAAAAACAGGCTGGCCACCCGGCGGACGGCCGTGCTACACCTGGACGGGCTCTGAACACGGACTGAGCAAACTGAAGATGAATCTGCTGACTCGACTCACGGGCGCGCTGGCCGCCTATGGACTGAACCTGATCGGCACGACGAGCCGGGCGGCCTACGAGGCGCTCGTGCCCACCACCTACGGCCTGGAGCCGCTCCTGCCGCAGACCCGGAGCGTTATTGTCATCGGCAATGGAGGGGGCGCTTTCTGGACCGGCTTCCGCCCCTATGCGGCCCGTCATGCGGGCGACCCGCACCCGCTGGATGACTACACAGTCGAAGTCGTCGAACGCAGCCTGACGCCGATTCTGGCAGCCTCGGGTGTGCGTTATCGGTATGCCTATCCGTTTCGTTTTCGGACCGAGCCGGTCTCGTTCATGCACCTGGCTCAGGCCGCAGGTCTGGCCGGGCCAAGCCGGCTGGGCATCATGCTTCACCCGGTCTACGGTCCGTGGCTGGCCCTGCGCGCCGCCGTGTTACTTGACCGAGACCTCCACCTCCCGCCCCCGGCAGCGGGCTTTGATCCCTGCCCTGACTGCGCTGACAAGCCCTGCATCCAGGCCTGCCCGGCGGGTGCGATCAGCGCCGGGCGCGGCTGGGATATTCAGGGCTGCGTCGAATACCGGCTGACGGCCAGCCAGGACTGTGCGGACGCGTGTCACGCCCGTTACCAGTGCGTGTACGGCCGGCAGCACCGCTATCCGCCCGACGCCCTGCGCTACCACCAGGCCCACAGTCTAGCCACCATGCGACAACATGAAGAGGAGGACGCTTAGCGCAAATAACGCTGCGGTGTCGCCCTTCGACTTCAGGCGCACTGCGCCCGACCTGATGAGGGGAAGGCTAGGATGTGTGTACTCTGTACGGGAAAAATGACATACGATGTGTAGGCGCTACGTTCAGGAGAGAGCCGCGCGGAAGCAGCTATGAGTGATCCCAGCCCGTTCGACACCTTGAAGTTTTCCACCCAGTTGCAAGAGGCGGGGTTCAGCCAGCGGCAGGCCGATGCCCTCACCAAGGGCCTTCAGGAAGCCCTGACCGCCACCGTGGCCACTAAGGCAGACCTTGCCCCCATCCAGGCCAGACTAGACCATGTTGCTACCAAGACCGATATCGCCGAGTTGCGGGCTGAGATAGCCGCTGCCTACAGGATGGTGGCGGTGTTTGCCTTTACCTTCATTGGAACGATCATCGGCGCTACCATCGCTCTCATCCGTTACCTGGCTCCATAGCCGGGGCGAAAATTTTTCGCCCCGACCTTTGACATTTGACATTTGCCCTTTGACTTTTGACTTCTTGCCTAGGCATTGGCGCTGGGCCGCGCCGAAACGGCTTCATGCCAGCGGGCCAGATTTTTCTGCTCCGGCGCAATGCCGATCTTCGACACCCGACCAAAATCAACCGCGCACAGGGCGGTAATATCGGCCACGCTGAAGCGTTCGCCGGCGACAAACTGCCGGTCGGCCAGGACCTCGTCGAGCCAGGCCAGGTTCTGGACGGCCCGCCGCTTGGCCACCTCGGCATACTCGGGGCACTGCTCAATGCGGCCCTTGAAAAATGCGTGGTGTTGCCGAAACGAATCGGCAATCGGCAGCAGGAGTTCAAACTCCATGCGACGGTCCCACATGGCCACCACGGCCCGGTCGGTGGCGTCAACGCCCAGGAGCGGCGGCTCTGGCTGGATTTCTTCAAAATAGCGGCAGATGGCGGCGCTTTCGGCGATACAGGTGCCGTCGTCCAGCTCCAGAACCGGCACCGTACCCATGGGGTTTTTCTGCCGGAACTCGGCCTGACGGTTGACCGCATTCATAATATCAACTTCCTCGAACGGGACATCGAGTCCTTTTTCGGCCACAAAGATGCGAACCCGGCGCGGGTTGGGGGCGGCTTTGCTGTCGTGCACTTTCATAACCATCCTCCTTGCTGAAGTCTGGGCTCAGCCTACACCAGCCAACACACCGGAGCTAGACGGGCGGACCAAACGGCTGAGGAACCCGCTTCCGTTTCCTGAGCCCAAGCGAATAAGCGAAGACATCTCTATTTCCGGGAACTGTTCGCAATGGCCCGGCATCCCTCCCTAAGGTCTCCAGAGGCCAGGGATAGCGGGATAGGCGGAAAGCCGGGACGGCGGGCAAGGGAAAAGCCGGCCTCCTCTCAGCTGCCTCTCCCAGTGTTCGTCCCGCCGTGTCACTGCATGTCCTCCCTCGGTCTCCAAGAAACGTCTGCCAATTTTCTCCATCTTCCCTGCTAATTTTGGCAGGGAAAGCGCGGCGAAACTCTGCATATATAAACGCTTCAAATTGAAAGCTTACTTGTCAAATGTCGAGGCAGGAAAAACGGAACATGGCCGGGACAAGCGTGCGATTGATGGCAGCGGCCACCAAAGCCGTGCTGACGGTGCTGACCGCGCCCCCGGTCGCAGCCCAAAGCGCCGCCCTGTTTACGGCGATTGATACACCGCCGCCGACCGGCCCGCTTGACGAGATCACGCTGCGCAGCCGGGTGGTGACGGTCGACCTTGGGCAACTCGATCATGCCCAGGGGACGGTCGAGGAAGCACCGCTCAGTTGCGGAGTCGAGGAGCCTCATTCCGAGACCGACCACCAGCATTGAGGGCTGCGGTGCCGGAGGCCTGACCACCCTTGCAACAACCCAGGTACTTGTTGCTGGTTCTCCTAGCCGGGCTGCCGCTGGCCGCCTCCGTGGGCGACGACAGCGAGAGCGTGGCCCTGACCCTGGGCTCCTCCGTCATCCACAGTCAAAACGTGACGCTGGCCTACAACCCAGTATCGCGGACACCGTCGCTTCAGGATTTGGCTGGAAACCCCGCCGCAACCTTCTCCAGACAGACGGTGACAAATCTGGCCCTGGAGCCAGTCTACGACACAGACGCTGACGGGCTGATTGAAATCTCGACCCTGGCGCAGCTCGATGCAATGCGGCATGACCTGGACGGCAATGGCGTTCCCACGACCGACGGGGCGGCGGCATATGCTGCGGCGTTTCCCACTGTGACGCAAGTGGTGTGCCGCGACGGCGGCAGCGGGCAATGCGAGGGGTATGAGCTGCTAGCGGACCTGGACTTCGACACCAATGGAAACGGTGAGGCCGATGCGGGCGACGCCTATTGGAACGACGGCGCTGGCTGGGCGGCCATCGGTGGCGCCGACAGTGGCAGCTGGTCCGATAGGACCGGCCCGCGCACTCCGTTCCTGGCGACCTTCGAGGGGAATGGGTATGCCATCACTCGCCTGTTTATCGACACCCGTAGCTCTCTCGCAGGCTTGTTCGGGTACAGCGGCGCGGACGGGGTTATCCGCAATGTCCAGTTGAGCGACATCACGCTCACGGGAGATGACGCCTATGTCGGCGGGCTAGTCGGGTGGAACGCCGGCAGTATCGAGACCAGTTCCGTCACCGGCTCTATCTCGGGGAGTGACATTATCGGGGGGCTGGTCGGGGAGAACCGTGGCACTATCACCGCCAGCCATACCACTGCGCGCGTCGTGGGGGATGATATGGTCGGGGGGCTGGTTGGCCGGAGCTACGGCACCATCACCGCCAGCTCCGCCACGGGCCGCGTCTCGGGGGAAATCGGGGTCGGGGGGCTGGTCGGCAGCCACAAAGGCACCATCACCAGCAGTTATAGCACCGCTCATGTCTCAGGGGAGAGCTCACGTCTACCAATTTTTACTGGGGGGTTGGTCGGAGACAACCGCGGCACCATCACCAACAGCTATGCCACGGGTCGCGTGACGGGAGGGAGAGATGTTGGCGGGCTGGTCGGCAGCAGCATACTCACCCCGTCCATCATCGCCAGCTACGCTACGGGCAGCGTGACGGGAGAGAGAAATGTTGGCGGGCTGGTCGGGAGTAGTGACACTCCCGGTATCATCGCGGCCAGCTACGCCACGGGGCGGGTGATGGGAGAGACACATGTTGGCGGGCTGGTCGGGAACAACGCCGGCACCATCACGGCCAGCTACTGGGATATGACGACCTCGGGGCAGACGACCAGCGCCGGGGGCACCGGGAAGACCACCACGGCCTTGCAGGTGCCCACGGACTACAGCGGTGTTTACGCGGACTGGAACATCAACCAGGACAGACCCTGGCGCTTCGGTATGAGCAGCCAGTACCCGGCCCTGAAGGGAAATTTCGATAGGGAAGGAGCGGAGACGTGGCAGGAGTTCGGCTACCAGCTGCGAGCCGGTCCGACCCTGACGGCGACGGCTACTCCCGGTCAAGTGGTCCTGAACTGGACGGCGGTGGACGTAAGTCATTGGAGTCCGGCGCCGACCGTCGCCTTCACCCTCTATCGAGAGAACGGCACTACCAGCGAGATTCTGGCAGAAGACCTCGCCGACCGCCAGTACACCGACAGCGACGTGCCCGCCGGTACGTTCACCTATCAGGTGGCCGCCGTGGTGGACGGCGGGGAAGCCACGCGTAGCGGGCGGGTGGCGGTGCACATGGCCGCGGACCTGACACCGAACGTGCAGCCTATGGCGGCGGACGACACGGCCATGACCGATGAGGATACGGCGGTCACCATTCCCGTGGTGGCCAACGATACGGATCCCGAGGGCGGCACGCTGTCCGCTCCTACCATTGCCGCTGCTCCCTCTCACGGTCAGGCTGCCGTGCAGACGGACGGCACGATCACCTACACCCCCGCTCCAGATTATCACGGTCCCGACGCGTTTACCTACACCGTGTCCGCCAGCGTCCATCAGAGCGCACCGGCGACGGTCTTCGTGACCGTGCGGCCGGTGAACGACCCGCCGACGTTCGAGCCGACGCTCCCCCGTGCCATCGCCGAGACCGCGCCGACCGGGACGGAGGTTGGGATGCCGGTGGTGGCCACAGACGTCGACGAGGATTCGCTCAGCTACACGCTTGGGGGGCCGGATGGGGTCTTGTTCGCCATTGGCGAGGACACGGGACAGATTACGGTGGAACCGGGCAGCGGGCTGGACTACGAGACGCGCCAGACATACACGGTCGAGGTGACGGCGACCGACCCGTCCGGGGAGAGTGCGATGGTCGAGGTCACCATATCGGTGACGAATGCGGACGAGGCTGGCACCGTCTCCCTGTTTCCGGCGCAGCCCCGGGTGGGCACCGTGCTCCGCGCGACGCTGATTGACCCGGACGGCGCGGTCCGTTCCGTGACCTGGCGATGGGCGCGGTCCGCAGACAAGGCCAACTGGACGAACGTCAGCGCTACCTCCACGGCCAGCTATACGCCGGTCGACAGGGACAGGGGAAAGTACCTGCGGGCCAGGGCGACTTACACAGACGGAGAGGGAGCCGGCAAGACGGCAGAGATGGAGGTGGACATGGTGGTGGGGGAACGGGCACCCGCGCCGGAACTTTCGATTATCATCCTCGTCTCCGGCCTGAGCATTCCCTGGGGCCTTGCCTTTACGCCCGACGGGACGCTGCTGTTCACTGAGCGGGGGGGCAAGCTGAGCAGTCGGCTCACCGACGGCACAGTTCAGACCGTCAGCGCCAATCTCAGCGACCTGTTCGCCGGCAGATCGACCGGTTTGATGTCCATCGTTGTCGATCCCGACTTCGCCTCCAACCGGCGGTTCTACACCTGCCAGGGCCACACGGGGCCCGAAGTCCAGGTGATCTCCTGGACCATCGACGCGACCTACACCACGGCGACCCGCGTCGACGACCCCCTCGTCGAGGGTATCCTCGTCCGAAGCGATGGTTTGCACAGCGGCGGCCGCATGCGCTTCGGCCCGGATGGCTATCTGTGGCTCACGACCGGTGATGCAGGAACCGGAACGGTCCCGCAGGATTTGGATGCGCTCGGTGGGAAAATTCTGCGGGTTGACGCCACAACGGGCGCAGGGGCGCCGGGGAACCCGTTCGCTTTATCGCCACTGATCTACACCTATGGCCACCGGAACGCGCAGGGTTTGGCCTTCCGCCCAGGCACACGCCAGATGTGGGTGGTCGAGCACGGCCCGGACGTTGACGATGAGATCAATCTGCTGACCACCGGTGGCAACTATGGCTGGGATCCCGTGCCCAATGACGACCAGGATCCCCTCTACAACGAGTTGGAAGCCCCCATGACCGACCTCGTAAAGTTCCCCGATGCCGTTGAGGCCAAGTGGTCGTCGGGAGACCCGACTCTGGCTCCTGGCGGCGGCATCTTCCTGGAGGATGGCGACTGGGACGAGTGGGACGGACGGCTGGCCGTGGCCACGCTGAAGACCGAATCGCTGCGTGTCTTCGAGTTCACTGACGATGGCGCCTTCGTCAGTCAGGTCGTCGTACCTGAACTCGACAAGACGTATGGTCGGCTTCGGACCCCGATACTCGGCCCCGACGGTGCCCTGTACGTGACCACCTCGAACGGCAATAGCCGAGACAAGATTCTCAAGGTCATTCCCAGCCAGCCGCCCACGTTCCCAGCCGCGACCGACACGCAAGCGGTGGCTGAGAACAGCAGCCGCTCAACTGTTGTGGCCACGGTTGAAGCCACCGACCCCGACGGCGACTCCATGACGTATACGCTGAGTGGTCCAGACGCTGAGACCTTCGACATCGACACTAATGGACACATCACGGTGGGCGAGGGGACGGTGCTCGAACTAGAGATCACCGGGCTCGACCGTACCTACCGCCTGGAGGCTGCTTACGGCACCGCCCGGGCCGACACGGCAGCAACGGCGGCGGGAGAGGCGCTGTGTGGGGATACGGACAATGGCTTTGGGCTGTTGTTCAACTGGAACCTGCTGGGCGACGGCGTGCACACAGTGCGGGCCTTGGCCGACGGGGCCGAGTTCGGGCGGGCGACGTTCACGGTGACGACGCTGGGCGAGGAGTTTATGCAGGGCATCGCGGAGGAGACGGTCGTCGAGGACTTTCCCTCGCCAGGGGAGGAGGTCCGCCTCATCTGGCAGCAGGCGAATCAGAATTTTGTCCTGGCGCCCCTCCGGTAACGCTACGTGGACCCGTGCCTGACGTAGCAGGTGGGCGACAACGGGTGGTAGCCCCCCTTCCCTTTCAGACGCGACGCGAAGGAGCCGCATGAAGACAGTCCCGATGGCAGAGACCGCTTCCGGCGGAGCCCGATGTAGGCTATGCTTCGCCCCAGGAGACATCCTATGCCCCTGCCCGACCCGATCCTGCAATCCGAAGCCTTTGAGTTGAGCGACGCCGTCCAGGCCAACGAGTTCTACCAAGACAAGGGCTGGACCGACGGTTTGCCGATTGTCCCGCCCACCGCCCACGGGGTGAACGCCTGCCTGCGGGCGGCGGGACTCGGGCCGGACGCGGTCATCGGCACCGAACGCGTTCGGCAGCGGCCCTTGACGGCCGAAAAGGTGGCCATCAACGCCGTCATGGCGGGCTGTCTGCCCAGCTACATGCCGGTCCTGGTCGCCGTCCTGCGAGCCATGTGTGAGGAGCCGTTCAACCTGCACGGCAGCACGGCCAGTACCGGCGGCAGCGCCCAGTTCATTGTGGTCAACGGCCCCATCCGCCAGACCCTGGGCTTGAACGCCACCCATAATGTGCTGAGCACCGGCAACCGGGCCAACGCGACGATTGGCCGGGCGGTGCGCCTGGTGCTGATCAATGTGCTGGGCTGCGTACCCGGCCAGCTGGACCGCTCCACCCTGGGCCATCCGGGCAAGTATTCGCTGTGTATCGCCGAAGACGAGGAAGACAGCCCGTGGCTGCCGCTGGCCCAACAGCGCGGCGTGGCCGAGGGTGTGTCAGCCGTCACCGTGATGGCCTGCGAGTCGCCCCACCAGACCATGAACGAGTGGACCCACGACCCCGAGGAGATCGTTGAAACCTTTGCGGCTGAGATGCGTCACAATATGCTGACCTACTCGATCTGGCCGGGCAACTACGGGCTGGTCATTCCCAAACAGCTGCGCGAGTTGCTGGCGGCGGCCGGTTGGCAGAAACACGACATCCAGGACTATGTGTATCGCCGCGCCCGGGTCAAACGGCGCGACTGGGCCGGCGTCGGCAAGGCCGCTATCGTCAACCGGGGTGGCGGACCGGATCAGGAGTTTTGCGCCTTGCGCGCCCCAGAGGACCTGCTGGTGGTTGCCGCAGGCGGGCCGGCGGGCGGATTTGGCGCGGTCGTGCCGCCCTGGTTGGGGTCCAAGGCGCTGGCGGTGACCGAGCCGCTCACGCCGCCGGGAGGAGAATAGGCGTATGCGTATCCGTGTTCTGAATCCGACCTTTGAGCACGCCGTGGACCACAGCGGACGGGTGCCGCGTTTGACTTCGCTGCACGGCTGTACCCTGGGGCTGTTGGACAACAGCAAAATCAAAGTCCGTGAGCTGCTCGACCATATGGAGCAGCTGCTGCGAACCGAGTATGGCGTGGCCCATGTCGTGCGGCTCAGAAAGCCCGACGCCAGCCGGCCTGCCCCCCCGGAGCTGGTGACCGAAATGGCGCGGTGTGAGGCCGTCATCTCGGCCGTCGGCGATTGAGGCAGCTGCTCGTCGTGCAGTTTGCACGACGCCCTGAGCGCCGAAAAAGCCGGCGTGGCGGCCACCGCCATCATCACCGACCGCTTTGTCCAAACCGCCCAGGTCATGGCCCGGGTTTCGGGCATGGCGGAGTATCCGTTCGCCGTGATTGCCCACCCGATCGCCAATAACAGCCAGACCGTGCTGCGCGACAAGGCCCACCAGGCGCTGCGCCAGTGCGTGGAGCAGCTGGTCCAGGGCTAGGCCATGGCTGTGAAAAAAGCGCCCGCCAAGAGCGGCAAACACGCCCTGCGGGAGGAATCCATCCTCCAGGCTGCGGCCGCCTGCTTTGGCGAGCACGGCTACCGTGCCACCACCCTGGAGATGGTCGCCGAGCGACTCGACATCTCGCGGGTGACCCTGTACCGCTACTGTCCGAGCAAAGAAGAACTGCTGATTCGAGTCTTTGAGCGCTCCATCGCCATTTTTCAACGCGGCCTGCGCCACATCTGCGAACAAGACATTCCACCGGCCGAAAAACTGCGCCAGATCATCCGCCATCAAGTCCGCCTGATGGCCGACCACCGCAATTTTCTGACCGTCTACTTCAGCGAAGAGGGCAATCTGCCGCCCGAGATGGCCGAGCGCTCGCGGGCCGAGCGACGGGTCTACGATGGGCTGATCGAGGGGGTGATTCGCCAGGGTGTGGAGTCCGGCCAGTTTGCCCGCCTGCCGGTCAAGCTGCTGTCGTTTGCCATCCTGGGCATGTGTAACTGGTTGTACCAGTGGTACCAGCCCGACGGTCCGCTGGCTGCGGATGAGGTGGCGCGGATCTTTATTGACCTCGTTGAGCACGGCTATCTGCGCGGCGACCCGCAGCACGAGCTGTTGTCCGGTCTGGAGCGGGTCGAAAAAACCCTGAGTTCCCTCCAGCAGCAGCTCCAGCCCACCCCCCGTTCCGACCCGCCCGCCTGACACGGACCGCTCCGACCTTGGCAGCTGGCCGGTCGTGTAACCCAAACGTGTGTCTCAGGGGTCTAAAGAAGTATGTACGGAGCCGGGGGAGTGGAAACCGTCGAGTCTCGGGTTGAGCGGCCTGACGCCGGGCAGCTGGAGCTGGAACACCGCTTCGGGCTACTGGTCAGCTCCCATCGGGAACGCGCCAGACGCCTGGCCTGGCGGCTGGTCGGTGGCGACGCCGAGGCGGCCGAGGACATCACTCAGGACGCCTTTGTCAAAGCCTATCAGCGGCTCGGCACGTTTCGGCACCAGGCCCGCCTTGAGACCTGGTTCTATCGCATCCTGGTCCGCCAGGCTCAGACCTACCGTCGCTGGCGTGCGGTACGCGACCGCTGGCAGCAGGTGTGGAATCCGCCCGGCTCCGAACACGTCCCACAGCTGAGCGGGACGGCTCCGGAGGACACGGATCCTTTTGTCAGACGACGCATAGCCGAAGCGCTGGGCCGTCTGAGCCGCAGTCAGCGCGAGGCGTTCGTCCTGGTCCACCTGGAGGGATTCACCGTCCGTGAATGTGCCGAGCTGATGGGCAAGCCCAGCGGGACGGTCAAAAGCCATCTGCACCGCGCCTTCGGCCATTTGCGGACCGAACTGGCCGACCTCAGCCCGTTGGGGGCTGGACCGACCACGGAGCACGACCGATGAGTACAGCGTCCAGACACCGGCCGCCTGGGCAGACAGATGCGGAGTTCGTCAAACGCCTGGCCGACCACTATGCCCCGTCCCCCCTCAGCCCAGGCCAGCGGGCCGCCTGGGACACGGCACTCGCCGCCCGGCTTGAAAAGCGACACCGGGCGGTGGTCCTTCCCGGGCTGGCAACGGCCGCGCTCGCCGCCGCGCTGGTGTTCGGCCTGGGCGGGTGGTTTGAACTCGAAAGGGACGACCCGTCGGTCCGCCCCGCCCCGGAGGTATCGGCCACAGCAGCCCGGACACTGGTCGTGTCTGCGGAAGATTCGGCATCTGACCTTCTGGACGACTGGGAGTATCTGCTGGCCTTTCAGCCGGCCGACGACGAAGAGGACGGGCTGCTGCCGGACGACTATGCGGCGATCGCAAGCGCCTTTTTGGAAGGCTGAAGAGAAAGGAGACAACATGCGTCGTATTGTGTGTGTGTGCGTACTGCTGCTTGGGCTGAGTGTTTCCGGGGCCAGCGGCGAACAACCGGGACGGTCCCGGCACGCCGGTCCCCCGGCCGCGCGTTTTATCGAAAAACACGCCGAGCAACTCGGGATTGACGAAACCACCCGGCAGGCCATCCAGAGCTTGGTCGAGGAGGCGCGGACCAGGGGCTGGGAAACCCGCGCTTCCCTGAAGCAGGCGCGGACCGAAATGCGCGAGCTGTTGGAGCAGGACAGCCCGGACGAAGCCGCAGTCATGCAGCACGCCGAACGGCTCGGCGCGCTGAGAACCGAGGTCCGCAAAAACCGCCTGCGGGCGATGTTACAAATCCGTGCTCTGCTCACCCCGGAACAACGCCAGGCCCTGACCGCACTGCGCCAGGAAAAGCGCTCCGGCCGCCGACGCCGGGGACGGTTTGGCGCGTGTCGGGCCAATCTTGCCGAGCTGTGCCCCGAGGCCGAGCCGGGACAGGCCGCGCTGCAATGTCTCAGCGACAATTGGGCCGCCCTGTCCGCGGGCTGTCAGGCCGTGTTTGAACGCGGCCGGCATCGGGACAAACGCAGATCGGGACGGCCGGACTGAGCCGCGCCAGCCTATTTCCCGGACTGCTCCGGCGGTGCGGCGGACGGCGCGGTGTGGCGGCCGGCCGTCCCGGACGGATTGGTATAGATATCGTTGAGCTGTTGGACGCAGCGGTCGGCCTCGGCCCGGACCCTGCCGACGATTGCCCGGGTC
>JAAXHF010000257.1 GCA_012271025.1 Deltaproteobacteria bacterium
GACCCGCCAGCCCGGCATATTGTACGACTTGGACAGGGTGAAAAACTCGACCCCAATATCTTTGGCGCCCGGCACCTGCAGAAAACTCGGCGGGCGGTAGCCGTCAAAAAACAGGTCGGCGTAGGCAAAATCGTGGACCACAAACAGATTATTGTCCCGCGCAAAATCGACCACGCGCTCAAAGAACTCCAGCTCGACGACCGTCGTGGTCGGATTATGGGGAAAGTTGATCAACAGCATCTTAGGTTTCGGCCAGCACTGACGTACGGTTTCCTGCAGCGAGGCAAAGAAGTCCTGGCCGGGCATCAGCGGCACGACCCGCAGGTCGGCGTTGGCCATCACAATCGAGTACTGGTGGATGGGATAGGTCGGGCTGGGACAGATGGCGACCTCACCCGGCCCCAGGATGGCCAGGGCGAGGTGTGACAGCCCCTCTTTTGAGCCGATAGTCACCACCGCTTCGGCGTCCGGGTCAAGCGCAACATCGAAGCGACGCCGATACCAGTCGCAAATCGCCGCGCGCAGCTTATAGATGCCGCGTGAGCTTGAGTAGCGGTGGTTCTGAGATTTGTTGGCCGCCTCGACCAGTTTATCGACCACGTGCCGGGGGGAGGCCTGGTCGGGGTTACCCATGCCAAAATCAATAATATCCTCGCCGGCCCGGCGGGCCTCCATCTTCATCTTGTCGAGGGTGGCGAACAGGTAGGGCGGCAGTCGTTTGATGCGGGGAAATTCCATGCGGGTTCAACCCACCTTTGCGTAAAACCTTTGGAGCTGGGCGATCGTAGCACGCCCTGCGATCACAGTCTGTACGGATATAGTTGATTTCAGGCACAGGGTCAAACACAGCCAGCCGCCCGGCAAGCACGGACAATCGGCCGACGGCGTCCCGCAGCCGAGCGGCCACAGCACCGCAATCGGCTATGAGGACGGGAAGAAAGCAGGCTTGACAGCGATCAAATAGTAATTACTGTAAGTACAATTTTGTACTCAGGAGAAAGACCAACATGGGCAAAGCAACGGGCACCAGAGAGGTCAAACTGATCGCCGTCGGCAATTCCAAGGGCATCCGTCTGCCAAAGGTTTTGCTCCAGAAGTACGGCTGGAGCGACTCGCTCGTCTTGGAAGAAAGAGAGGAAGGCGTCTTTCTGTACAGCAAGGAGAAGCACAAGCTCTCCTGGAAAGAAAGCTACCGTGCCATGGCCGCCGACAGGGAAGACTGGAGCGACCTTGAGGCGACGGTCGCCGACGGTCTGGATTGATGGCAGCCTTTCCCCAGCGATACGCCATATATTTTGCCGACCTCAATCCCACCGTGGGTGGAGAGATTCGCAAAGTGCGGCCGGTCGTGGTGGTCAGCCAGAATGAGATGAATCAGTTTCTGGATACGGTTGTCGTCTGTCCCCTCACCTCTGCGTTGCACCCCGAGTGGCGGAGCCGGCTCCAGATACAGTGCGCAGGCCAGGATGCCGAGATTGCCGTGGACCAGATCCGAACCATCAGCAAGCGGCGGCTGAGACGCAGGCTTGACCGCTTGTCTGCGGCCGAGGCGGCTCAGCTCCGGCGCCTTATCACGGAGATGTATGGAGAGTAGGGAAAGTCCACAGTCGCTTCAGAGAGCGCCGCGGTCACCAGTGGCTTTTCGGTACCTTTCCATCCCTCGCCCTGTCAGGTTTCGCCTTGCTCGTTTTTTATCTTGAGCCCCAGCACGTAGACCTCCCGTTTGGAGAGACCGTAGCGCTCGCTCAGCCGGCCGGCGATCTCCTTGAGTGACAGTCCTTGGGCTGCAAGCCGGCCGATCTCCTCGCGAACGACCCGCTCCTCGGTCGGGGCTGTTTCAGCGGAGCAGCCGGCGACCAGGAGCGTCACCTCGCCCTTAATCTGCCGTCCGTGCAGGCAGGTTTGCAGCTCGCTCAGCCGGCCGCGCAACACCTCTTCAAAGCGCTTGGTCAGCTCGCGACCAATGACCGCCGGGCGGTCACCCAGGATGTCACACATGTCGGCCAGGCTGTCGGCCAGACGGTGGGGGGATTCAAATACCACGAGGGTGCGGGTTTCGGCTTGCAAACGCAGCAGGGCTTTACGACGCTGGCCCTGTTTGGCCGGCAGGAAGCCCTCAAAGGCGCACCGGTCGGTGGGCAGCCCGCCGACGCTCAGCAGGGCGGTCAGCATGGACGGGCCGGGGACGGGCACGACGCACACACCGGCCTGCCAGGCGCCCTGCACGAGACGGTAGCCGGGGTCGGCAATGCCGGGCGTGCCTGCGTCGCTGACCAGGCCGATTGACTGGCCGGCCCGTAGCTTGTCGAGCAGAGCCGGCGCTTTTTTACGTTCAATCTGATCGTAATAGCTGGTCAGCGGAGTGCTGATATTGTAGTGGGCCAGCAGCCGGCGGGTGCGGCGGGTATCCTCAGCCGCAATCAGGTCAACCTCTTTGAGGATACGCAGCGCGCGCAGGGTGATATCTTCGAGGTTGCCAATCGGGGTGGCGACGACGTACAACCTGCCCGGCTCGGTCGTCTCGCTCGGGGGGGCCATGGTCTGCGCCTCGGCCCCTAGCCCATCAAGCCCTGGTTTGCCCCGCCGTCAATGGTGATATTCGCCCCATGAATGAACGCGGCTCTGTCCGAGGCCAGAAACAGGATCAGGTCGGCCACCTCTTGAGGCTGGCCGACCCGACCAATCGGGGTCATCTTCTGCAAGGCTTCCTCAGGACTGCCGCTCTGGGGACTGAAGGTCGAGATGAAACGCTGGAGGCGTTCGGTCAGGATCGGACCCGGATTCACCCCCACCACCCGAACCTTCTTTTTGGAGCCCTCGTCGGCCAGCGCCTTGGTAAAATGGTTGAGCGCGGCGTTGGCCGCCCCGCCGATCATATAGCTGCCCATCGGCTTGAGCGCTCCGGTGCCGATGACATTGACGATCACCCCGCCCTGCTGGTGCTGCATGTGGGGCAGGACCGCCCGGGCCATCCGCATATAGCCGAAAAATTTGAGCGTCCAGTCGTCCAGCCAGGCCTCGTCCGGCAGCTCCAGAAAATCGCCCGGCCGCGCGCTACCGGCATTATTGACCAGGATATCCACCCGCCCGAACTCCGCGACGCAGCGCGCCACCACCGCCGTGATCACCTCGCCTTGGGTCAGGTCGGCCGACATGGCCAGGATTTTCCCCGCCCCCCGCTCGCCGGCCAGCCTGACCGTCTCATCCAGGGCGTCCTGACCCCGCGCGCACACCAGGACCGACGCGCCCTCGGCAATGAGGCTGAGCGCCGTGGCTCGCCCAATGCCCTTGCTGCCACCGGTCACAATTGCGACTTTGCCCTCCAGATCGAGTTGCATACGCCCTCCTACACGGGTTTGAACTTGGGAAGATACACCTCGGGCTCGTGCTCTTCAAAAATCACCTCGACCGGCATGCCGATCCTGATGTCTTCGTTGCTGACGTGCTCCAGACTGCTGACCATGATGAGTTCGGGGTCTTCGTCGAGCTGAACCTGGACCACGTTGTACGGCACCTTTTCCCGGGCCGCAGGATGCACCGGATGGGTGATAATGGTGTACGAGTAGACCGTGCCCCGGCCACTGACCCTGACCCACTCCCGGCCCAGGACCTCACACGGCCCGAACAGGTTGGGCGGATACCACTGACCGGACTCCTTGTGGCGCTGCATCCACAGCTCGCCACGCTGACAGCCGTCCCAGTACTGCTGGGCGTCAAAGCTGGGAATAGGACGGGGAAAGTTGGGGGTGTCTGCCATGCCGTATGTCCTCCTTTGTCAGCCTCTCCTTTATCGCATCGGCCCGGATGTCTCTAGGCCGTGTCCGTCGCCGGCCAGACGCCGTACCCAGTCTTTGAACAGCCGGCCGCGTTCCCGGTAGTCGGTGAACAGCCCAAAACTCGGCGACGCCGGCGAGTGCAGGCAGATCTTCCCCGGCGCGGTATGCGCGTAGGCCAGCCGCACGGCGCGTTCCATGCTGTTGACAAAAAAAGCGTGCGGTGCGGGCTGTGACGCCGCAGCCGACCGGGCGCGGACCGCCTGCCAGATCCGCGCTCCGCTGGTCGGAAACAGCACCAGGTTCCTGATCCCGCCGCCGACCAGCCGCCCGGCCAACTCGGAGAAGTCGAGGTGACGGTCATGACCACCCAGCAGGACGGTCTGCACGTCCGGGCCAAGGGCGGCCAGGTGGGCCAGGGTGACCTCGGGCACAGTCGCCAGCGGGGCGTTGTAAAAGCTGATGCCGCGGTAGGGACCGAGCCGCTCAAAGCGGTGCTCCAGAGCCTCGAAGCCGCGCACGGCCCGGCGCAGGGGCTCGCCCCTGACTCCCAACAGCCGAGCTGTTGCGACTGCGGCCAGCACGTTGGGCAGATTGAAATCGCCCAGCAGCGGAATGTCTGCGACAGCCAGCAGCGGTTCTTCGCCGCCCGCTTCCGAGCGCACCACGATCATGTCCGACGACACGAAACAGCCCCGGTCCAGGCGCCGCCGGGCCGAAAAGGGCACAGTCCGGGCGCGGGAGTCGGCCGCCGCCCAACTCAGCCGGACCGATTCGGCGTTATAGATCAGATAATCCCCGGCCGATTGGAAGCGGGCGATATTCAGCTTGGCCCGCACATAGTCCTCGAAGCTCGGGTAGTAATCCAGATGGTCAGGCATGATGTTCAGCACCACGGCAATATGCGGGCCCTGCCGCAGGCCCTCCAACTGGTGCGAGGACAGCTCATGGACGAAGATGGTCCGAGCGTTGGTGTCGGCAACGATGTCGAGCGGCGGTCGGCCGATATTGCCAACCAGCCGCGCGTCCATGCCGCCGCGCAGGATGGCGTGGGTCAGGGCGGCGGTTGTGCTTTTGCCCTTGGTGCCGGTAATGCCGATAATCGTCCCCGGACAGTTGCCGAAAAAGAGGGCGGTATGTGAGGTGAGCTTGCCCTGGGCTGCGGCCCGCTGGATAGCGGGCAAGGTAGGAGGAATACCGGGAGATTTGATGACCACGTCATAGTCGGCCAGGCTGTTCAGATAGTCCGCCCCCAGGTGAAGCCGCAGCCGCCCGGACTGGGCGCGGAGGCGGTCTTGGGCCGGCCCGCTCAGCCCATCGAACTCGGCCCGGTCGGCCACCCCGAAGCGTTTGTCGGGAAAACGCCGGCACAGAAACTCGAGGCTGGACAGCCCCTCCTGACCCAGCCCCAGGATAAGGACCGACGGGGTTTCGAGAGCCGCAAACTTCACCGGCCGGCCTGCGCTTTCCGGGCAGCCGGGCCAATCTTCCGGTCAAGACCACGACGCAGCAGCCCGACATAGGCTCGGGGCAGGCTGTGGCGCTCGCCCCAGCCGCCGAGCAGCTCGGCAGTCATGGCGGCGAGGTCGGGAGACCGGGGCAGCACTTCGGCGGCCACATAGCGCAGCACTGCCGGCAGGGGCGCCGACCCGGCTCGGCGGATGCTGAGATACAGGGCGGCCAAGACCTCGCGGCTGGTCCCCACGCACTCAAACGGCCGGTGCTCATGAAAGCCCAGCAGCTCTCGGATGAGGCCGACCGAGCGCTCGTCGGCAAACAGATCGCGACCAAAAATGGCGCGCAGCTCGTCGGCCTTGAGAAAGGGATGCAAAGCGGTGAAGACGAACACGCACTTGGCGCACTCACCGCACCAGGCGTCTTCCTTAAGCCTGCGG
Source organism: Deltaproteobacteria bacterium (assembly GCA_012271025.1). The sequence continues at coordinate 5,669 of JAAXHF010000257.1, forward strand.
TTACAGCTTTTGAACACCGAAAAATACTCGGGATAACGGGCAAACGAGCGGGCGATCTGCAATTCGTACAGGGGGCGCAGGAGGCTGAAATAGTGGGCTCGGCTGGCCACATAGCGGCGGCTGTACCACTGAAAGGCGCGCTCAAAGCGGAGGGTCTTTGAGTATTGATGATTGACCCCGCTGCCCAGAAACCGGGCCGAGGCTTCCTCACTGCTGCGCTCGTTGGAAACCACAATCCGGCGGTAGTTGCCCACCACCGCCGCCACCGTCCCGAGCATGGCCAGATAGGCCGAAAACGGCGTGTGGCCGTTCAGATAGCCGGCGGCGTTGAGCCGCAACAGCCTGGGATCGATCACCCGGCTGACAATAATCGGAGCCGGGCAGGCGGCCAAATCGGCCAGGGCGCGCGCCGCCGGGGCCGGGTTCAACAGCAGGGCGTTGAACGGCCGCTGGCCGTCCCGTAACAGCCGCACGCTGAGCGCGGAGTCTTTACCGCCGCTGAGCAGCAGCAGATCCCGCTCGTCCTGCAGGGTCCGGGTATAGACCGGTCTGCGGGCGGGCGGGGCGGGGGTGCTGCTCAATCGCAC
>JAAXHF010000152.1 GCA_012271025.1 Deltaproteobacteria bacterium
CCGGTCCTGGACCGGGTCAGCTTTCACCTTCCGGCCGGCGGCCGGCTGACCCTGCTGGGGCCGAGCGGCAGCGGCAAATCAACCCTGGCCGACCTGTTGGTGCGCCTGTACGAACCCCAGGCCGGGACAATCCTGCTCGATGGTCAGCCGCTGTCGGCGTGCGAGGTCGCCTGGCTGCGCTCACAGATCGTGGTGGTCGATCACGAGCCGGTGCTGTTCAACGCCTCGCTGCTGGACAACCTGCGTTACGCCCAGCCCGAGGCGTCGGAGCAGGACGTTATTGCCGCCACGACCATGCTCGGTCTGCACGAGTTCATCGCCGCCCTGCCCGGCGGCTACCAGACCTCGGTCGGCGAGCGTGGCGCCCGGCTGTCAGCCGGGCAGAGACAACGCATCGGCCTGGCCCGGGCGGTGCTGAAACGGCCGACCGTTCTGGTCCTGGACGAAGCCCTGTCCGGGCTCGATGTCCGGGCTGAGGCCGAGGTACGGACAGCCCTGGAGACGTTCATGCAAGACCGTACTCTCATCTGTATCACCCATCGCCTGTCCTCCCTGCGACCGGGCGAGCCGGTGATTGTCGTTGAGCGTGGGCGGGTGGGCTGGACCGGCCGCTACACGGACGCGGCAGCCCTGCCGAGTCAAACCCGGACGAGCCTGCAAGAGGCAGAGCTGCAAGCGGTGGATAAGGGCTGAGGGAACGGTCCCGTCTCAGCGGTGGTGCGTCAAAAACTGGCGGGCCTGCTGTGGGCTGAGCTGGGGGCAGGTCTGGGCGAGGCGGGCCAGCACGGCCGAAACGTGGGCTGAGGCAAAGCTGTGGCCCCGAAAATTGCGTTCCTGGGCCAGACCGGGCAGCGGCCGGGGCTGGGAGTGGGCGCGGAAAGGCACCGGGTCGCCGTCGGCATAGCGGTAGTCGTTCCAGCCGCACTGTTCGTCCCCGGCTACACCAATCACCCCCGGCAGCGCGGCCGGCCACACGTCGGCTCGGCCGGGCGGAGAGGCCGCGACCAGGATACAGCCGGCGGCCCGAGCCAGCTCAAGCAGGGAGCCGAGCCGCGCCCGATGTTCGGGCTTATTGGTGCCCAGACTGAGATTGATGATCTTGATCTTGTGGGCGATAGCCCAACTCAGACCGGCTTCGAGCAACCCAATCGGCGCGCCCAGACGCTGGCTGAAAATCCTGACCGCGTACAGCTCGGCCTGGGAGGCTTTGGCCCGGACAATCCCGGCCAGCGCGGTGCCGTGGCCGAGTTGGTCGGTGTAGGTGTCGTTTTCCCTGACCGTCCCGTCGTCGGCCAGCCACAAGCCCACTCCGCCGGCGACCGCGCCCACGTGGGAGTGGGCGGCGTTGATGCCGCTGTCGATCAGGGCGACCCCAACCCCCCGCCCAGTGGCCCGGCTGAGGTCGGGTGTATGATCCGTTCGGTCCATCGTTCCCCTGTGCTAGCAACAAGGCGGGACGGCATCAAGCCGCTGGTGTGTC
>JAAXHF010000678.1 GCA_012271025.1 Deltaproteobacteria bacterium
AAGGTCACCCAGTCCCAGCGCATCCCGGTCTGCATGATCGACAGCGGGATGGTCTCGGTCCGCTCCATGCGCAGCATCGCCCGCTCGCGGTCCTCGGGCCGGACCGGGGCAAAGCCGAACCCGCAGTTGCCAATCGCCACGGTCGTCACCCCGTGCCAGCCCGACAGCGTGGCGTACGGGTCCCAGCCGCTCAGCGCGGCGTCGTAATGGGTGTGAATGTCCATGAAACCGGGCGCGACAATCAGGCCGGTGGCGTCAATGACGCGGCCGGCATCACCGCCGACATTGCCCATGGCGGCAATCTTGCCACCCCGGATACCGATGTCCCCCCGGTAGGCCGGCATGCGCAAACCATCGACAACCGTGCCGTTTTTAATCAATACATCATACTCGGCCATAACAGCCCTCCTTTTGTGGTGGTAATCCCCTGAACTCCCCTGTCCATCCGGTGACCGAGCCGAATCCGGCAGACTCGACTCGGCCCAAGTATAGAGGCAAACCGAAAGGCGAGTAAAGAGAACGGCCCGTCATGAAGACTTCTTGCCGGCCACATCCACGCCTGAGCGCTGCACGATATCGTGGACGATAGCCATGATGTCGTCCTGGCCGTGACCGGCGTCACGAAAGCGGGTCAGGGCCTGTTCGACGAGCGGGCCGACCTCGGCCGGCACCCCACACTCCTTGGCCAGCTCGACCGCCAGGTGCACGTCCTTGGTGGCCAGGGCGGTGGCGAAGCCCAGCCCGGTCTCGCCTCGCAGAAAGGCCGGCAGGGCAAATTCGTTGATCGTGCTGTTGCCCGAGCCGGTCTTGATGGCGTCGACCAGCAGCTGGGGATCAACCCCGGCCTTGGCGCCAATCGCCAGCCCCTCGGCTGCGCCCATGAAGTTCACAAAGGCCATCATGTTGTTGACCAGCTTGGTCACGTTGCCGCAGCCGACCGCGCCCATGTGAAACACATTGCTGCCAATCGCGCTCAGTAGCGGCTGAAAGCGCGCGAACTCGGCCTGTGTAGCGCCGACAAACACAGTCAGGCTGGCGTCCCGGGCGCGGGGTACGCCGCCGGTGACCGGGGCGTCGAGCACCTGAAAGCCGCGCGCGCTGCCCGTCTCGGCCAGCTTTCTGACAACCGCCGGCGAGTTGGTGCTCATGTCGATATAGGCCGCCCCCTCGGCGAGTCCGGCGAACACGCCGTCATCACCCAGGACCACCGCCTCGACCTCGGGCGGACCGGGCAGCGAGGACAGGACGACCTCGGACGCGGCGGCCACCGCCCGGGGACTGTCGGCCCACGCGGCGCCGAGGTCTTCGAGCGGGCCGGCGGCTTCGCGGCGCACATCGTACACGCTCAGAGCATGGCCGGCCCGGCGCACATTGGCCGCCATGGGGTTGCCCATGTTTCCCAAACCGATGAATCCGACTTTCATGCGTACTCCCTCAGGCGAGTTCCTGGCGCAGCGCGGGCAGGACTTCCTTGCCCGTCAGCTCAATGCTGCGCATGGTCAGATCGTGGGGCAGACCACCGTACTGCCCCTCAAAGAGCATGTGGCCGATGCCCAGACGCTGAATGATCTCCTTGAGCCGTTGGGTCACCTGCTTGGGCGTACCGACCACAAACCCGCCGGCCTCCTGGAGATCGTCAATCGTCATCTGAAAAACCGGCTTGTGTTTCTTGGCGCCCGAGCCTTCGGACAGAATCGAGGTCGTGCCGCGCGAGGTCATGCCAACCGGCATGTAGTAGTGCATCGGGCCTTTGAGCGAGGTCTGCGTCCGCCACAGATAGTGTTCGTAGGACTTGCGCGCCTCGGCCTCGGTGTCGGCCACAAACAGGCCGGTCATGTAGCCCAGGTTGTCCGGGGTGGCGGGATAACCGCTGTGCTCGGCCGTTTCCCGGTACAGATCAAACCACTGCTCGGCCATGTCCATGGGCGCCAGGAAGGAGACATACGGATAGCCGTGCTGGGCAGCCCACTTGATCGACGCCGTGCTGCCGATGCCGGGCACCCAGATCGGCGGGTGCGGCTCCTGGAGCGGAAAGCACCACGGGTTCACATACCGGAACTGAAAGTGCTTGCCCTCCCAGCGGAAGGGGCCGGGCTGGGTCCAGATCTTCAGAATCAGATCGTGCGACTCCTGATAGCGTTCGCGGTTCAGCCCGGGGTCGATGTTCATCGAAAACTGCTCAATGCCGATACCCCGCACGAAGCCTGAGATGACCCGCCCGCCGGACATCAGGTCGAGCATGGCGACCTCTTCGGCCAAACGGACCGGATTGTCCCACAGGGCGATCACGTTGCCGAGCAGCAGGATCTTGCACGCCTGGGTGCGTTGGATCAGGGCTGCGGCACTGATATTGGCCGCGTAGTGCATGCACGTCGGCGTGTTGTGGTGCTCGTTGACCATCAGCCCGTCAAAGCCGACGGTCTCGGCGTAGGCGTACTCGTCAATATAGCGCCGGATCAGATCCGAGCCCGTTTTGCGGTCGAAATACTTGTTGGGATAGGTCAGCCGAATGGATGGGTATTGATCCAGCTCGGGCGTGTCCGGATACGGCATTTCGCTGAAGTAGTAAAAGTCGACCATAGAGTTCCCCTCTTTCACTGTGAGCCACGAGCCAGAAACGCTTCCAGCACAGCCACAAACTCGGCCGGCCGCTCGAACTGCGGCGAATGGCCGCAGCGCTCAATCACTGTCAACTCCGAGCCTGAAATGGCCTGCTGATACGCCTCGCCATGGGCGAGCGGCACAAGGCCGTCGTGCTTGCCCCATACAACCAGGGTCGGCGCCTTGATCCGGCGCAGACGGTGGATCAGCTTGGGGTTATGCATATACGGCTTCCAGCCCACCAGCTGGGCCATGAGCTGGCTGTTGTCGCGCAGGATCATCTGTTCCGGGCTGGGCTTGGCGGGAAACAGGCGCTCCCGCTCAGCCACCTGGGCCAGATCGTAAAAAGCCAGGTCGGTCAGCTCCTGGGGGGTCAGCAGAAAGATATCGGCGATTTCGGCGCCCTCGACCTTGAGCCCGACCGCATTGACCAGGCTCAGCCGCGATACCCGCTCGGGACAGCTGGCGGCCAGCTCGGCGGCCAGCCAGCCGCCCATTGAGAAGCCGACCACCGGCACCTGTTGCCAGCCGTAGTGATCGAGAAAATCGGCGTAAAAATCGACCAGATCGGGCATCGAGTCGAGCCACGGGGGACGGCTCGAGCAGCCAAAACCCGGATGGGTCGGCACGTACAGCTCGTGGTGCTGCGCCAGCATGTCGTGATACTGGAGCCAGCCGGGGTTGCCACCGGCGCCGTGCAGCAGCAGCAGCGGCCGGCCCTGCCCACCCCGCAGAACCTGGACCCGAGCGCCGGTCAGCTCAACAAATTCTTCGCCGTGTTCCGCCATGCTTCCTCCTTTTACAAGTGCTGGGCGTACCAGGCCTCGATATGCGACAGGCTCTGGTCCAGGCCCGGACCGGTCAGAATATCGCTGTGGCCGAGGCCGGGCAGGATGACGATTTTTTTGGGCTCGCCGGCCTTGGCGTACATGGACTGCGACTCTTCCATTGACACCCGCTCATCGGCATCGCCGTGCAGCCACAGAATCGCCCGGGGGGCAATATCGGCCACCACCGATTCCGGCTGGTAGGCAATCATCGGCAGACCCGAGGACAGGCTGATTTCCCGGCTCCACTGCGGGTACTGATCCAGGATCTGACCGAACAGCGCAGTCGTGCTGTCCGGTTCGGGCACAATCTCGTTGGCCTGCACGTATTCCAGCTCCCCGCTGAGGACGCGCCGTGTCCGGTCGGCCTCCAGGCGTTGCAGCAGAGCCCGCCACTCCCAGAAGTGGCAGGCATCCCGAATCCAGCGTCCGCAGTCGCCAATGCCGCACACACTGATCGTCGCCTTGACCCGTTCTTCAACGCCGGCCGCATAGCTCACATTCGCCCCGCCCAGACTGACCCCGAACAAGCCCAGCCGCTCGGGATCGACCTCGGGCTGACGCTGCAGAAAGGTCACCGCATTGCAGATATCTTCTATCTGGCGCAGCGGAATGATCTGGCGCCGGGGCTCACCACCACTGGCGCCCAGGAAGCGATAGTCAAAGGTCAGCACCACATAGCCCAGGCCGACCAGGCGCCGGGCAATCTCGGGCAGCATGACCTCTTTGACTGCGGTAAAGCCGTGGCACATGACAATCCCGGGCCGGGTCTGACCGGCGCTCAGGTCGTCCGGTACGAACAGCACACCGGCCATCGGGATATTTTCGCTGTAGAACTGTACGGGTTTTTCGTGCCCAACGCCTTCCGGCATCTGAGATGTTGTCATATGGCTCTCTTTCCGCTGTAGAACTGCGCGGGTTTTTCTGCTCAACGCCTTTCGGCATCTGCTATGGAATCATTGGTCGCCGGCGCTGTCCTGCTCTCCCCCATTCCCGGCTTCGGCCGCTGCGTCCAGGCCGGGCTCCTCGTCAAGACTCCACTCTTCTTCATCGCGGATGCGGCTCGACGGCGGGGCGAGCTGGTAGACTGCTTCGGTGAGGTTCATCACGTGGCGCGTGTTGGTGCCCAGGTCGCCCTTGCCGACCCGGGACGAGGAGTGGATGTACAGCGCGCTGCCGCTGGGCCGGGCGGCATAGGCGCGGATAAACACATCGTCCTGAAAGCCGAACAGCTTGGTGGTGACGACGGCTCTGACCGCATGCGTCTGGGGATCGGTCTCGGTCACCTCCCAGCCCAGGGCTTCGGCGGCTCGCCGGGCCACATCGCCGAGCAGAGCCGGCGGTGCCTGATAGCGGATCATGCGCAGCTCGGGAAAGACCGAGTCCTGGGTGGTCTGGGCGACGTTGGTGTTCAGATAGGTCAGCGCCCGGGTCAGCAGGCCCGGCGGGTCAGTCATCGGCAGACCGTTGCTGATGATCGTCGCCGCAGCCAGCCCGGCCCCAATAAAGGCAACGAAAAAGACAACCTGCAGTGCGCCTTTGATAAAGTCCATAGGCTCTCTCCGTTGGCTCCGAGATGGAAAACGGGAATGGGCGCTCAGTCCAGCAGCAGCGCTTTCAAGCTCCCCCAGTCGGTTGCCGGCGGCGAACAGGTAAAGTTGTGACACACATACGTGGTCAGCTTGCCATCGACCTGCACCTTGCCGGTCAGGGCTGCCGGCCCTTTTCCGTCAGCCAGGCTTTGCGGGTCCAGACACGCGACGGTCTTATTGGGCAGATACAGGGCGTTGATGCGGGCCAGGAGCTGGCGCGTCTCCGGCGCGCTGGCGTCTCCGACCAACACAATCTGTTTGGGACGCTGGAGGTGGAAATCCAGCACCCCGAGCAGCTGGCTGAACCCGAACGGACTACGCTCCATATCGTCATAAAACAGGCGCAGGGTCTGCTCGGCCTTGTCCAGATAGTCTTGGCGCTCAGTCAGGGAGAAGAGACGCAGCAGGGCCAGCGTGGCCAGCGAGTTGCCGGACGGGATGGAGCCGTCAAAGGCCGACTTGGAGCGGCTGATCAGGCGCTCGTGGTCGTCGCTGGTAAAAAAGAAGCCGCCCTGCTCGGTGTCCCAGAAACGCTCGAGCAAGACCCGGCTCAGGGCCACGGCACGGTCGAGGTAGTCCGGCTCCGAAGTCGCCTCGTACAGGTCGAGCAGGCCGCAGGTGAAGGCCGCATAATCGTCCAGATAGGCGTTGAACTTGGCCTGGCCGTCTTTATAGCTGCGTAGCAGCCGGCCGTTGAAGGTGGACGATGATCTCTTTCCGAGCGGTTGGTCATCATCGTTCACCTTCTCCGATAGCTTGGTCAGGATGAAGGCGGCGTTGCGACGGGCAATATCGAGGTAGTGCGGGTTGTCCAGCACCCGGGCGGCCTCGGCAAAGCCCGACAGCATCAGGCCGTTCCAGCAGGTCAGGATTTTCTCGTCCCGGCCGGGCTTGATCCGGTCCTCACGGACGTTGAACAGGCGCTGTTTGGCCGTGGCGATCAGCTGGCCGACCTCGTCAACCTCGCGGCCAAACAGCCGGGCCAACTGGTCCAGCTCCAGGCTCGGGTGGAGGATGTTGTGGCCCTCAAAATTACCCACATCAGTCACGTCGTAGTAGCGGCACACGATCTCGCCGACCTCTTCACCCAGCACCTCTACGATCTGCTCCTGGTCCCAGACAAAAAACTTGCCCTCAACGCCCTCGGAGTCGGCGTCCTGGGTCGAGTAGAAGCCGCCCTCGGGGCTCAGCATCTCGCGTTCGACATAGGCCAGGATTTCTTCGACAACGCCACGGAAAAACGGATCTTGGGTGGCCTGATACGCCTCCAGATACAGCCGGGTCAGCAGGGCGTTGTCGTACAGCATTTTTTCAAAATGAGGCACCAGCCAGCGCTCATCGACCGAGTAGCGGTGAAAGCCGCCGCCCAGATGGTCGTACACTCCGCCCTCGGCCATCTTGCGCAGGGTGTGGCTGGTCATTTCAAGGTAGTGACTGTTTCGATTGGTATGCAGCTGGCGCAGAAACAGGCTGAAGACGGCGGTGTTGGGAAACTTGGGCGCTCCGCCCAGGCCGCCGTGGGTGTGGTCAACCTGTTCGGCCAGCTGGGCCGCAGCGTTCTGCACAGTCTCGATCTGGAGCGGCCGCTCGGTCTCCCGGCGTTGGGACAGTTTGTCCAGATTATCGAGAATTTGGCGGGTGGATTTGGCCACCTCGTCGGGCTTGTCACGGTAGGCCTGGGCCACGCCCAGCAACACACGCGGAAAGGCCGGCAGATTATGACGGTCAACGGGCGGGAAATATGTGCCGCCGTAGAACGGCTCGGCATCCGGGGTCAGAAACATGGTCATCGGCCAGCCGCCCCGTCCGGTCAGCATCTGGACCGCGTGCATGTAGATTTCGTCAACGTCGGGCCGTTCTTCTCGGTCGACCTTGATGTTCACGAACAAGTCGTTCATCAGCGCGGCGATTTTCTCGTCTTCAAACGACTCGTGCTCCATGACGTGACACCAGTGGCAGGCCGAGTAGCCGACGCTGAGCAGAATCGGCTTGTTCTCGGCCTTGGCCTTGGCAAACGCCTCTTCGCCCCACGGATACCAATCGACCGGATTATGGGCGTGTTGCAGCAGATACGGACTCGTCTCCTTGGCCAGGCGGTTGGTGAATGTCTGCGCCATTCAGTCGTCCTTAGGTTCTGTCGGGCGGGGGGGCAGGATATCGCTCACGGCGACCCGCTTGTCCTGCAGGAGCGGTATCTTGTGGCCGAGTTCGTAGGTCCGCATCCGCTCATAGCGTTGGGCGGCGGCATTCGGATCGGTCATCACCTCGCTACAACGATGCACCGCGTCTACAATCCAATACTCTGGGATGCCACTGCGTGCATAGATACCAGCCTTGCGCCCGCGGTCCTGGCGCAGGCTGGCCTCGGCAACTTCTATGACGAGAAGAATCTGGTCCGGCTGCGGATGGCTTTCGGCATAATCCAGAGGGTCGGGAAGACACACCACCACGTCCGGTTCGGGTTGATTGTAGGCATCCAGACTGATGGGCGACTGAATGCGGATATGCACGTCAGAGCCACAGCTCCGCATGAGTCGATAGTTCAAGCGGTTCACGACCGCAGCGTGCGGGGTGTTCTGGGGCGACATGGTCAGGATCGTTCCATCCAGCAGCTCAACTCGCTCCCCGGCCAGTAGTCCGGTATCAACCAGCTGCTGGAACTCTGGTCGGGAAAAAAGCCGAGGCGTAGGCAGTGCGCTTGCCATAGCGTTGCGCCTCACAGAAAATAAATGCGCTTGGCCTCTTTGAGCAGGTCCGGTTTGAAGTCCGGATGACAGATCTCGACCAGGGCGGCCGCCCGCTGTTTGAGAGTCTTGCCCCGCAGCTCGGCAATCCCGTACTCGGTGACGACATAATCGACAAAGGCGCGCTGAGCGGTGACCACACTGCCCGGCTCCAGCATCGGCACGATGCGCGAAATGCGGCAGCCGTTGACAATCGAAGACGAGGGCGTGACGATCACCGATCTGCCGGGGTTGCTGAAGGCGGCGGTAATGGTGAAGGTCGTCTGCCCGCCCGTCCCGGTATACATGAACGGCCCGAACGACTCGGAGCAGGCCTGACCGCCGAGGTCGACCGCCAGCGCGTTGTTGACGGCGACATAGTTCTTCTGGTTGACCAGCAGGCGCAGGTCGTCGGTATAGGTGAAATCGTAGAACTCGAAATTGGGGTTGCCGTCGATAATCGCCAGTTCGTCGTCAAACACCCCGATGCCCGCGCTGGCTACGACCTTGCCGGGATTGACGGTTTTATACTTGCCGGTGATAACCCCCTCCCTGACCAGACGGGCAATGCCGCCGGGAATGACCTCAGTATGAATCCCCAGGTCATTCTTGTCGCCCAGATACATGGCAATTGGCGAGGACACGCTGCCCAGGCCGATTTGCAGGGTATCGCCGTCGTGGACCAGATTGCTGGCCACCAGGGTACAGATCAGCTCGGTTGCGGCGACTTCCTCGTCGTTGCGCTGGGTCGGCGGCAGCTGGGCCGGCGGCTGGGTGGGTTCGACAAAATAGTCGATCTCCGACACGTGGATGTAGTTCTCTCCGCCGGTGCGGATGAAGTCCTGGTGCACCTCGGCGACGACCGTCCGGGCGGCCTTGGCCATGGTTTTGGACATGAACAGCCCGTGCCCGAAGCTGCAGTAACCGTGCTTGTCGGGAGCCGAGACCGGGGTCATGTACACGTCGCAGGTGAGGCCCGGCGGCAGTTCTCCGCGCCGAAAATACATCACCGGGATGAAATCCATCCGGCCCTCGTTCATCAGCGGGCGGGTGGTCGTGCCGAGATAGGTGGCCTCAATCGTAAACGCCTGCTCGACGCCGGGCTGGTCCCAGTTGAACAGCGGCCCGATAGTCCCGACCCTGACCTCGCGCAGCTCCTCTTTGCGCTCCAGCAGCGCCTGGCTGAGGGTCAGCGGCGTGGCGTGCAACCAGTTGAGCTGCACGCTGTCGCCGTCCCGCACCGCAGCTTTCACGGCCTGTTGGGGAGAGACAAGTTTATCGCCACAGTGTTCGCGCCAGTCCATACGTCGCCTCCTTGTGCGTGAGAAAGATGGCTGGACGAAGAGGGGATCGAGCCCCGTTTCCCGCTCTCAGATGCGTCGCCACCGTTCTGGCCGGAGCATAGACCACGGGACGGCAGAAAGCAAAGCCGTTTTCGTTGAGTGTGGGGCGGCAGTGTGCTAGGGCTGACGGCAGGTTTGCTCAACCGACAAGGAGACGGAGATGGACATTCGGATCGAATACTGCGCGGCTTGAGGCTATGAACCCGAAGCCGTCAGTCTGACGGAACACCTGTTGAACGACTACAAGCAAGACATCAGCGGCCTGACCCTGGTCCCGTTCGGTGACGGACGCTTTGAGGTCAGCGTCAACGGCACGAAGGTCTACTCAAAGCTGGAGACTCACCAGTTTCCAGACTATGGCGATATCAAAGCCGCCCTGGAGCAGCGGGCGGCCTGAGTGGGCGTTACAACATCTCGGCGTGGCCCCACACGATGTTCAGACATGTCGCGCCGTTCTTGGTCGTGACGGTGTGGGTACAGCCTTGGGGCCGATAGCTCATGTTGCCGGTCGCCACCTCGCCGGCCTCGTCCGCGTTTGAGCCCTCAATAACAAAAATCAACTCATCGCCGACGTGACGGTGGAGCGGCAGCTCGGCGCCCGGTTCAAACCGGGCCAGCACGGCGCGTCGCTCCGCCTCGGCGTCCTGCCAGATGTTTTTCAGCCGGACGCCGGGCCGCGCCTCGGTCCATTCCAACTCACTGAGGGTAAAGACCTGCGACGGCGGCGCGTCGCCCCGCTCACCCGTCATGCTGATCCCACCCGTGATCACGGCCAGCACGGTCGCCCCCTTCGGGCTCGACACAGTATGCACGCAGCCGTTGGGTCGGTAGCCGAGATTGCCGGCCGTGACCGTGCCGAATTCGTCGCCTAGCGCCCCTTCCAGGACAAAGATGAGTTCGTCGCCGTCGTGGCGGTGCATGGGCAGGGCAGCCCCGGGCTCAATCCGGGTCATGATCGCCCGACGCTGGCTCGCCTCGTCGCTCCACAGCTGCTTGGCTCGAATTCCCGGTTGCAGCTCCTGCCATTCCAGCTCGCCGACCTCAATCACGCGCGACAGTGGACCGTCGTGTTTTGCCATGGTGTCCTTCTCCCTCTCCGAACAGATATGTGTGCCGAGCTTAAGCATACGACCCCGTCGCAGAGCAAGAGGTCGGGACGGACGGCAGCGGTCTTGCCTTCTCGACCCGGCGCGTCCACAGTAGGGCTGATACGGAAGCGGAATGGTTTGTGTATGCAAATTCGGCAGCACTGGAGGTTTGGTATGCGGTATGTCCTGTTCTTTGCGGTCCTGGTTGGTGCGGGATTTCAGGCGCTCCCGGCTCACGTGGAGGCTTTTGACATCACACCGGGGAAATGGCGCTTTGAGTATGAGAGCCGGGCATCATTTCAGCCCCAGCCGCAGACGCGCACCGATACCCAGTGTGTTACCGAGCCGAACTGGGACCCAACAGCCTCAATCACCAAGAGCAGCGACTGCCGGCTCAGCAATACCGCGCAAGACGCCACCTCATTCAGCGGGACCCTGACCTGTAGTCGCGGGCAGGGTAATCCACCCATGACCGGGAGCATCAGCTACACGTCAACCGGCACCAGCCTGACCGGCCGCACCGCCTTCAAAGGCGAAGGCTACAATATGGAAATGAAGACCAGCGGCACCCGAATCGGCGAGTGCGACTGAGCGCCCCATGCCGCGCGGCTGACAAGCAGCCACCAGCCTCAAGCGATCATAGGCGGGCCAGACCATTCACGGCCCTCTTCCGTTCGTTCTGCTCCTCTCCCGGAGCAAGGAATCAACCCCCGGTCGGCGCGCAAGCTAAAGGCGAGGCTGGAAAATGATCATGAACAGGTGGAGCATTCCAGAAAGGACCAGAGAGGGCCAGCATGCATAACAGTGTTTATGTCCCCCTCGCAAGGACCAGCCGCCGCCCATCACAATGTTTATCACCGATGCTCAAGCGGCGCCCGCTTCCCCTCTCTTCACCAGTATTTTGAGACCGCCCCTATTCTCCCCAGGCGTTCTTACAATCCCCAAGGTGCTTTCTGAGAGCTTCTGTGTTTGGCCGGGATTCTGTATTTTCCGGCAGCCAAATGCGGCGGCCACACCACTTTTTGTACTCGCTCTCCGCCATGCGTGGGGCAAGCAGCACTTCCATTGTGTCTGGATCAATCGCCAGCAACTGGCAATCGAACAAGGTATGCAGGTCGGCCCGGAGAAGAAGACCGTTGGATGTTCTATCCGTGTGAGGACCGCGATACGGAGCGATATGAGCTGCCTCAAGGACATCAAGAATAGAGCAGCCTGTAATCGCGCACTTCTCCTCATAGGCTGAAAGCAGAGAATCTCGAAACTGCTTTTGCCCGCGGCGTTGGACGATCGTTCGCTTCATCCACTTTCGCGCGTCTTCCTCATTATTCGGGTCGAAGGACTCTTCATCGGCCTCTTTTGGCAGGGGGACTAGCTCCTGAGGGACAGATCTAGCAAGGCCGATAAGCTCACGTAGCCTACAGACGAAATCCTCAGATTCAGCGGCCTCTTCGACATAGCGGATGTTGCTTTGGCCCCTACCCCATATGCCTTTGCGAGCGCGCGGCACGGAGAGTGTACGATCAGGGACTTCTAGCAGCTTGCAGTTCTCCTTTCTGGCCTTCGCGAAATAGATGCGCTCTCCGAATTTCTGCTGATCGCGCCACACACGAGCATTGTGATACCACCCGACGACGACGCAGCCACCCCCTAGTGGCGTCGCCGAGAAGACGATTGTCACATCGTCTACATGGGTTGCGCCGGGTGCCGCGCCCAAGCGCTCTAGATCGAGCTTGCCACCACCCGGTATCCGCACATAGCCGTAGAGCGAGTCACCGATGGGTAGGAAATTTTTGACCTCTTCACCATCCTGATTCTCTGAGACATAACTGCCACCGTTGACGATCCGGTCAGACTGAGTCTGTCCCTTGTAGTGTTTCATCCAGCCTATGTTGAAGATTAGCAGCGCCATGACTCCATTCCGTCTTTCGCAGTTTCCGTTCGAGAGTCTGTGCATCGGGCCCCGCCAACGCCGCTCATCACTGTGTCTGAGGAACCGGGGGGTTTCTGACACAGTGATGAGACGGGCAGAGTAGGAGGGCTGAGACGAGCAAATGTGTGCGATTTACTCGTCCACACTCAATTGGGAGCCGTAGTGATCTTCGTCACTTTCTCGTCAGCATCGTAGGAGATGGCCAGGGTAAAGCTCTCGCCCGTGAACCCTTCCACCGGCGTTCCAACAATTTCCCACGCCCCCAAGGTCAGGACATCCAGCACGGCATGGCCCACGGCACGGCCCGTCGAGGGTGCATTGCCGCGTTGCAAATGGAACTCGTCCGTCCGCCCCTCGGCGGTGGCTAAGGTTTTGGCGGGCTGGCCGAGATGCAGCAAGACTTCATCCCGGGATTGCCCGATACGTAAGGCGCCAGTATTGGGGTCGGGGCGACCGGACATGGCCATCCCGACTGAACACGCGTGCAGAAATACCACGCACACGAGGAGCACTCCTTTCCCGTACATAATTCCTCCTTCCTCGGTCTGACTTCGACGCGAACCTAGGCAGCTACCAGAAATCTCGTAGAAAAGCTCCCCCTACCGCTTGGTCGCAGTCCACGTCCCGCCACAGCCTTGATTATTGAACCACGTCCCGGACGCGGAGCGGCTAAAGAACCGCCCACTCAACGACACTTCCCGTCTGCCCCCTGCCTGTAAAGGAAAGCTGGCTTCCAAGTACCCATTAAAGTCTACGATGGAGTACCCGTTGCTGGTGTCGGGCGGCACATTCGGGTCGCCGGGAGCTACAGGGAATGTGACGTATTCTGTGGGATGATGGGTACAGCCAGGGTAGGTGTACCGAATGACCATATCCCAGGTCCCATGGTATTGGGCCAAGTGTTGGGCCAGAACGTCCTCCAGAGACGGCGCGGTGGTCGTGGGAGGAATCACGATATGACTTCCCGCCTCTGCCAGCTCCAAATGTTGGGTCGATTCGTTCCAGACAAACCGGCCATTCTCCCCCGACGCGGGAAAGTCGGGGACCAGACATTCCGCCTCCACGCCCTCCAAAAACTCTTCATCTGCCGTGCCCACGGTGAAGGTGCTCCGGGCGAACTCAACGCCATCGTCATACGCCACGGCCGTATGCGTCCCTGCACTCAGATGGTTCCAATTCACCTGGGTGATGAAGCCGTTATGGACTGTCCCGCAGGCCAGGCGCGTGTCGGCGCGCGGCTGCTCGGTCGCCATAGGGATATGGCCGCCGCCGTCGAGGCGGACTGTGATGGTGCCCGCGTCACACTTCTAGCCCGAGATAAAGCCGACCCCGGAGACCAACGCCCCATGGGCGGGGCTTTCCAGAACCCGAGCGAAAACGCGGGAGCCACTGAGGAGCAGGCTCAGCCCACATACGACTACACACAAACCGCGCCAGACACGCATAGGCACCTCCTTGACGTTCCTGGCTATTCATCGCTACGCGCGCCGGAACGTCAAGAGGGCTCGGCCGCCGTGCTCGGCTCGGGTGTCCGGTTTGCGGGCCGAGCTGAACAATCTTCGGCCAAACTGCCCTTTCACCCACGATTCATTCAGTTGCGCCTGACCGACCTCGGCCTGTAAGTCCCTGATTTTCCTAGACTCCGTCTCGGCCGCTTCGGCCGCTACGTCCGATAACGCCTAAAGTGTCAAGCTTCCAAGATGAGAGGACGGGGCCGTGCTCAGGTGGTTAGGGCGGCAGGAGAGCACGGCCCCTGGGGTGGGGAAGCAGGCAACCTACCGGAACCCGGCAGCGCCCGCAAATAGGTGGCGCTGCTGAGGGGCCACATTTCATCAAAATTTAACATGGCCGGCCGGCTGATAACGGACGAAGTGTCACTGGAGCTGGGCCGCGACAAAGGCGTTCAAAGCGGGATAATCAAAGTAATCGGTATGGCGAATCACCCGCCCCTTGTGGATCTGCAACACGGTGAGGCCTTCGGCTTTGACCTCTACCGCCTCATTTGCGGGACCGCCAAAATACTGGGCGGACGCGGTGCCTGTGATTTCAACATACAGCACCACACGGTCGTTCGACGCAAAACTCTTCACGATACGGACGGTGGTATCCTCCCCGAGATTGGCCGCCATGTAGTCGAGAAAGGCCGCGAGCGAATCCAGCTGAGAAGCGAGACCACTCTCAGCCAGAGCAGTCGGGTCTTCAAACACCATATCCGGCGCCGCTACGGCCCGCACCTGCTCAAACTCTTTGCCATACAAGGCCAAGTAATACGCTTGAGCAATGTCCAGAGGGGTCATGGGGAGGCTCCCTGCCGTTGGTGTGGTGAAAAAGACGAAACTCAAGAGCACAGCGCCAACTCGCAGGCTTTTTTTCATGTTGGCGCCTTTCGCTTCCTCATAATGTCCCATACCACGCAAACGGTAGCTCGAATAATGTATTTTGAGAACACAGAGAGAACCGCTGAATGTGTGTCCGGGGTAAACATCTTCAGACTGAGACACCGCCCGACCGGGCCTGCCCTTGACCGCACCGAGCGCCCGATGCTACGGGAGCGGGCGGGAGACAAGAGATATGGATATCGGTCTATACGCCACCACCCACGGCTTTGGCTATCGGGACGAAGTCAACTTTCTGGCCCGTTCGATCAGCGTCGCGCACATGCAGCCGGTCCAGACTGCCCAGCTGGCCGAACGCCTCGGCTATCACTCGATGTGGTTTCCCGACCATGTGTGCATGCCCATGGCCTCGACCAGCGCCCATGTGGCCAACGCCTCGGGCACACGCGCCTACGAG
The DNA here is from genome assembly GCA_012271025.1 of Deltaproteobacteria bacterium. Next base: position 14,898 of record JAAXHF010000678.1, read on the forward strand.
TCGCGGCATACCATGCTTGACGCCGCCGTCGTTATGGGCGCGGTGGCGGTCAGCACCAGCCGCCTCAAGCTCGGTACCAGCGTGCTGATTGCGCCCTACCGTAACCCGCTGAGCGATGCGCGCCAGTTTGCGACGATCGACCAGCTGTCGGGCGGCCGGCTGTTGTTCGGCGTCGGAGCCGGTTGGATGCAGGAGGAGTTTGACGCGCTCGGCCTTGAGTATGCCAAGCGCGCGGCCCAGACCGAGGAGTGCATTGAGGTCTATAAACGCGCCTGGGCTGACGAGACGGTCGGCTTCCAGGGCCAGTTCTACCGCTTTGACGCGGTATCAATGGACCCCAAACCCGTTCAGCGCCCTGCCCCGCCGATTATTTATGGCGGGGTGACCACGGTCGGCGCCCGTCGGGCGGCGCGCCTGTGTGACGGCTTCTACCCCATTTTCCTGGACTCGCACGCCGAGCCGAGCAGTTACGCCAAGGCTCAGGAGGTTATCCGCTGTGAGCTTGAGCGCCAGCGCAAAGACCCGGCCGAGTTTGCCATGATCGGCGTCAGCTCAGCCCGGTTGACCAAGGCGGACGATCCGCAGGCCCGGGCCAATCCCCGCCGTATCTGCACCGGCACACCGGATCAGATCCTGGCCGACCTGGAGTGTTTTGCCCAGGCCGGCTATTCGCTGATAGTGTGTTTTTTCGACTGCCCGTCGGGTCAGCGCCAGGAACTCGAAGACCAGATGCAGCAGTTCAGCAAGCAGGTTCTGCCCCAGGCGGCCGGCATTGTCGCCCAAGGCGGCTGGAAAGCCCAGGTGTAAAAGTATGTGGCCGAAACCGACGCGGAGGCCGAGTCAGTTGCCGGCCCGGCCTACCGGCAGTTTTACGATAACATCATGAAGCTGTGGAAAGACTTCGGCACGGTCCACGTCTTCTTTACGCCCGAGCTGTCGGTCGCCCGTAAGCTTGATGTGGCAATCGTTGGGTCGCCGGCGTCGGTCCAGGACCAGCCGGCCAGGCTGTGCGAAGACACCGGCTGCAACTACCCGACCCTGGCCTTTGCCTGGGGCAGCCTGAGCCGACAGCAGTCCCAGCGTTCGCTGGATTTGTTCGCCACCAAAGTAATGCCGGCCTTTGTCTGAGCCGGGGGCACCCTCAAGCGGGGCGTTTCAAGACCGTCTGTTGCAGCTCGGCAATCCGTTCCATGACCTCGGTCGAAAGCGGCCCGGCCCGGGTCGCGGCAATTGCCTCGGCCAACTCGGCCCGATTTTTGGCCCCGGTCACAACCGTGCTGACGCCGGGCAGACTGAGCGCATAGCGCATGGCCGCCACGGCCATTGAGTCCCGGTCGGTCAGAAAGCCGAGTTCGCTATGGGCCAGGGCAAAGTCGGCGGCGACCGGGTGGTCGTCGGGCAGGGAGCGGTCGATGGCGTCGGTCAGCGAGCCGGCGGCAAACGGTCGGATGCCAAACACCCCTAGCCCATTGGCCTGGGCAGTCTGCACCATTTTGAGATGATCCCGGTAGGCGCCGTCACCGGCCGCGCCCATCTCGCCCTCGGAGTTCAGGATATTCGTCACCAGCTGGACCGTTTCCAAACGGGCCTCGGACAGCAACTCCTCAATCACGTCGTGGCGCGCAATGCCGGTAAAGCCGATGGCGCCGACCACGCCCTCGTCCTTGAGCTGTTGCAGGGTGTCGAGCACCCCGTTCGGGCGGCGGACCTCGTCCAGGCTGAGCCGGAGCGGCACGCTGGGTTCCGCAGGCTCGACCTGGTTGTGCAGCTGGAAAATATCGATCCGCTCGCAGCCCAGGCGGCTCAGGCTGGCCTCGACAGAGCGCCGAATGGCGCCGGCCAGATCGGTCCGTTCCTGAGGCTGGAGAAAGACCTTGGTGGCGATCAGAGGCTTCTCGCCCAGCTCGGGCAAGACCCGACCGACAATCTCTTCGGCCGTGCCTTTGCCGTAGACGGGAGCCACATCAATCGTGTTGATGCCGGCGGCCACCGCAGCTCTGACGGTTTCGAGGCACTCTTCTTCGGTCGTCTCGCCCCACACCATACCGATGCCGCCACCGCCGAGGGTGACTTCCGAAACCCGCAGACCGGTCTTGCCGAGTGTACGATAGTGCATGACTAGCTCGCTTTCTGGTTGGTTTTGGCCCGCAGCGCCCTGGCCGTATCCGGCGGCAGGCCGCTCGGATCGATCAGCATGCCGTGGACGTGCAGATTGTGGGTATGGGCCAGCTGGTGCAGGGAGAACGAAGTCTGCATGGCCGCCACCCGTCCCTGGGCATCTTCGGCCGCATTGACCGCCTCCTTGGTCAGCTTGAGGGCAAACAGCGGCTTGCGGCTAATTTTAGCCGCCATCTCCAGCGCGGCCTGTTCGAGCTGCTCACGGGGCACGACCCGGTTGACCATGCCGATGCTTCTGGCCTCGTGAGCCGACAGCCAGTCGGAGGTAAACAGCAATTCCTTGGCTTTGCGCGGCCCCATCTCCCACGGGTGGGCAAAATACTCGACCCCGTCCACCCCAAAGCTGACCGTCGGATCGACAAACTGGGCGTCCTCACTGGCAATGATGATGTCGCAGGGCCAGATCAGCATCAGTCCCCCGGCGATGCACTTGCCCTGAACCACGGCGATGGTCGGTTTGGGGATATTCCGCCAGCGTTCACAAAAGCCCAGATAGATTTCCTTCTCGCGCGCCATCTGGGCTTCGGCGCCGGCACAGGTGAAGCCGCACCAGGTGCCAACCGTGTCGAACTCGGCCATCGCCTCCGAGGCATTGGGTTCGCGCAAATCGTGGCCGGACGAAAAGTGGGGGCCGTTAGCGGCCAGGAGAATCACCTTGACCTCGTCATCCTGGGCGGCCGTGTCAAAGGCGTGGTTCAGCTCGTACAGCAGACGGGTGTCCTGGGCGTTACGGGTCTCGGGCCGGTTGAGGACGATCCGAGCCACATGCGGCGCCGGACTCTCGTACAAGAGACTGCGAAACTCTTTCATATCTCCTCCAGACGGCAAAAATCGGACCGACGGCCAGTGTACACCGCGCTTGGGGCCTCGCCAACATGCGTTTGCATCGGGCTGACAGGGCTGCAATAATCGCGGCCACATCGTACTCAGGGAGGACTCACATGCTTGTTGTTTCAGGGACTATTCCGATCAAGGCCGAAAGCCGTGACGAGGCCGTCCAACTGGCGCTTGACATGGCAAAAGCCACCCAGGCCGAAGACGGCTGTCTGTTCTACCAGTTCTACGCCGATCTGGCCGATCCCAACCTCATACGTGTGTTTGAGGAGTGGGAATCTGAGGAAGCCCTCGCCCGACATATGCAGACCGACCACATGGCCACATTCCTCAAGGCCATTCCCCGGCTGGTGGCCGGCCCGGTTGAGGCCAAGAAGTATACGGTCAGCGCCGCAGACCCGCTCAGCGCCTGAGGCACCGGGCGGGCGACTCCTTCTCCCCTGGTCGTCTCCTCTGCAAAACGGGCGGATTCTGCGTAGGGGCGGGTTTCAAAGACGCCTCTACAGCCCGGCGTGTCTTTCCGCTGTTCTCCGCCACCTGCCTGTGCTACACACACATGTGCGCTCAAGGAGGGTTGCTAGCATGTTTGCTCGTCACAAAGAGATTCGGGAAGAGATCCCGTATGTCCGCTTTTTGGTCATCTGCGTCAGCCTGGGTCTGCTGGTCCAGCTCAGCATTCGGCTGTGGCAGGAGGCCTGGTGGTTTCCGGTCGGCATGGACGCCACAACGCCCGAGTTTGCCACCTATTGGCTGGGTCTGTTGTATCTCGAATTCGGCATTCTGGCCGTGGTCGGATTTCTGGGCTGGATGGCCTACCGCAAGCCCTGCCAGGTGTGCGAAGCCCAGCGTCGGGAACACCACCGCATTCTGGCCCAGCATGAACTGAGCCATATCGGCAAGCTGTGGGCGACGGTGGTGGTAGCCGCCATGTTTGGCTTTGGGGTGAGCTATTTTGCCGAGCAGGACGCCTCCTGGCACCAGATCGTGGTTCGCGACACGGCTTTTACTCCGAGCCATATCCCTCTGTTTTTCTTCACCTTTCCGATGCTCATCATCATGACCGGGCTGAGTTCGTGGTACGCCTATAAACGGCTGCACTATTTGTACGTGGGCGAGAACGGCAAGGGCCTGCCGATCTCCTACCTGCTCTTCCCGGCTGGCGGCTGGTTGCTCCTGGCGAATGTCAGTTTTAACGAACTCGGCCACTCCAGCTGGATCACCGAAGAGTTGTTCGTCCAGCCCTACCACTTCCCGTTTGCCTGGGCGACGTACTTCTTTTTTGCTGGCTTTGCCCTGCTGTTCGCGACCGTGCCGCATATCTTCAAGAACCTGAGAGCCATGGCCGAGCAGGCGGCCCAGGCAGACGTGCCAGAAGAGCGATCCGCCCGAGTCTAGTCCCGCATTGACCCTCAGCATGAATGCGCAGGACCTCACCGCTCTGGGCCGGACGAAAGAGGCGAAGATCTTCGACCTGATGCTGATCCTCGCCCTGGTCGGCTTCTTTACCGTCATCCCCCACGTCAGCCGGATGTTGTACTTTGGCGACTGGGACTTCTGGGTCGACTGGAAAGACAAACTGTGGTGGCCGATCGTCGGACCGGTCTCGGCCCTGCTGGTCAGCTCGGTCGGGCACTATCTGGCCTGGCACTATCTGCGGCTGCCGCTGGGCGCGACCTTTGCCGCCGTCTTCGTCCTGGTCGGGGCGTGGCTCAGCCGGGTGTTCAGCTTTCACGGCCTGGAGTTCTATCCGCTCAATTTTGTCTGGCCGTCAACCACCATCCCGCTGGCCATGCTGCTCGACCTGACCCTGTTCTGGAGCCGGAGCTATCTGGTCACCAGCTTGGTTGGCGGTTTTCTGTGGGGCTTTCTGTTCTACGCGGTCAACTGGCTCATGCTGATGCCGTTTCTGCAACCGCTGAACCTGTTCGGCAAGACCTTCACCGTCGCCGACCTGATGGGCTACTACTTCATCCGGCCTCAAACGCCCGAGTATCTGCGGCGGATCGACGTCGGCACCCTGCAATCCTTTCTGGGCCAGCGGATCTGGATCAGCGTGTTCATGGCCGGCGTCACCTGTACCCTGGTCTACTGGCTCGGCATCCTGCTGGGTCACGCCCTGGGCGTGCTGCCGACCAGGAAAATCCTCAAACAGACCTGACAGCCCGGACGAGCAGGCAAACATGGCCAGCTTTGCACGCATCTGGATCGCGGCCGTCCTGGGGCTGAGCCTGCTGATCGGCACGCCGACGCCGCTGTCGGCCCACGGCGAGCACAATCTGGAACCCTTTGTGCGCATGCGCGGCCTGGCATTTTTCAACGTCAGCTTCTCCCACGACCGGCTCAAGGTCAACGAAACCATGACCATCAGCGGGAAATTCCGCATGATGGAATCCTGGCCCCGGATCCTGCCCGAGCCCGAACTCAGCTGGATCGGGGTTCTGGTGCCGGGTCCCAAGCTGGCGACCAGAGAGCGCTGGATCAACGGCCGCTTCATCCAGAACGCCTTTCATATCGAGATGGGCCGACTGTACGATTTTCGCCTCGTGCTCCAGGCCCGCCAGCCCGGACGCTACCACGTCCACCCCATGATCAACCTGGCCGGCACGGGTGGTCTGGTCGGCCCGGCCAAGTGGATCGAGGTCGAGCCCGGCGACAGCCCGCCGAGCTACCAGGTCACACTGTCGGCCACCGGTGAGACGATTGATCTGGAACACTTCGGCTTTGGCCGGATTCTGGGCTGGCATCTGGCTTTCGGCCTGCTGGGCCTGGCCTGGCTGGTCTACTGGGCCGCAAAACCGCTCCTGGTCCGCCACATGCTGCTGCTCGAAGGGGTGGATGAGGAACAGTTCAGCCGACGGGATAAAAGGGTCGCGGGTGTCTTCGGTGCAGTCCTGGCAACCGTGCTGCTCGGCGGCCTGTGGATCACCAACGCCAACATGCCGCCGACCATCCCGCATCAGACCCCCAGAGAGTGGAACCTGCCGGACTCCCAGCCTCTGCCCCAGGCTGTGCGGACGACGATCATGGAGATGCGCTACCAGCCGACCAGCCGGGCACTGCGCGTACAGGTCGAGGTGACCAATCTGGCCGAGTCGCCTGTTCTGCTGCGGAAATTCACCACCAGCTATCTGTCTTTTGTCAACCGGGACAGCCTGGGAGCGTATCCCGACCCCGAGGGCACGGCGCTGCTCATGGACGTCCAGCCGAGCGGCCTGATCCAGCCGGGCCAGACAAGCGTGCTGACGCTGAGCATGCAGGACAGCGTCTGGGACCGCGACCGGTTTATCGCCTTTGACCAGCCTCAACTCAGCGCGGCCGGGACCCTGATATTTGTTGAGCCCCAGCCGCCGGCCGGTCAGGCCCTGCCCCTGATCATGCACAGCAATGACCGCGAGGCGCCCGGCGTTCCATGGGAGTTGGTCCGCAGCGCCAATGAGGTGTACGCCAACCTGCAGGTGGACTTTGCGCCGTGACTCCGCTCAGGTTATCTGTCTCGTCGAAAACAGGCTCAGCTGACACGCCTGACCGGGCCGCCGAAAGGCTGTGCTGGACAGCTGGGGAAAGGGTCGGTCCAGCCCGGCTTTGCGGCTCATGACGGCAAACAGACCATGAATCGACTCGGCCAGCACCCCCTCCCCCCGCATCCGGGTCTTCCACCGCGCGTCGTTCAGCTTTCCCCGCCGTATTGAGCGAATCCGGTTCAAGACGGCGTTTTTCCGCTCGGGATAGTGGTCTTCCAGCCACTGGTCGAAGAGTTCGGCCACGCCATACGGCAGCCGCACGATAGTATGGCCGGCAAACTGCGCGCCGGCCTGGGCGGCAGCCGTGAGCAGAGCCGGAATCTCGTGCTCGGTCAGTCCGGGGATGATGGGGGCGATCATCACCCCAACCGGAATGCCGGCCTCGGCCAGGGCGGTAATGGCGGCCAGGCGACGCGCCGGAGTCGAGGCGCGCGGTTCGAGACGCCGGGCCAATTCGGCGTTCAGCGTAGTCAGCGATAGACACACCAGGGCGGCCCGACCTTCGGCCAGTTGGGCCAGCAGGTCACGGTCGCGGCTCACCAAGGCGCTCTTGGTCACAATGCTGACCGGGTTGCGATACGCGGCCAGCACCCTGAGACAGCCTCGGGTCAACTCAAGCCGGCGCTCAACCGGCTGGTAGGCGTCGGTGATGCCGCTGAAAAAGATCGGCTGAGGCTGCCAGGACGGCGCGGCCAGAGCCTTATCCAGCAGCTGGGGCGCGTCGTGTTTGACCAGCAGATTCGTTTCGAAGTCCAGGCCGGCAGACAGTCCGAGCCACTCATGGGTCGGCCGGGCGTAACAGTAGATACAGCCGTGCTCGCAGCCGCGGTAGGGGTTGAGGCTGACCCGAAAGCCAACATCCGGGCTGGTGTTATAGCTCAAGATAGTCCGCGACGGGTCACGCAGCAGACGAGTTTTCGGGCCGGGCTGGTCTGGGGCTGAATCCGGCGTATCAGGATCGGCAGGATCAGGTTGATAGCTTATGGTCTCAAAGCGACTGGTCGGATTGCGAGGCGTACCTCGCCCCTTGAGCCGGCTGGTGGGATGTCTGTCCATATGCCGGACAGCTTAACACTTTCGCCTTATTTTCGCTATAGCTTGCTGTCGTACACACCGAGCTTTTTCCCTTGTTTGCGTCCCACCACCATGCCGGATCAGAGGGTGGTGTAGATCAGGCGGGCGGCGGCCAGCGCCGCCCCGATGTACAAGACGGCCATAAACGGTCGCTCTGGAATGCTGGCGTGCAGCCTGGCGCCGAGAACGGTCCCGATTGGCACACACGGCAAAAAAATCAGCGACTCGACCAGACTGGCAACGTTGATCAAGCCGAGTCCGATATAGGTGGCCAGCTTGGCCAGATTGACCCAAAAAAAAACGACCAGATTGGTCGCCACGATCTGGTATTTGTCCAGCCGCTGTTCGAGCAGATACAAACTCACCAGCGGACCGGCCGCATGAGCCAGGGTCGAGACAAAGGACGCCAGCAGCCCGACCGAGCCGCCGGCACCCGGATGGTCGGGAAAACGCGTCAGCCTGCCACCAAGCAGCCGGTAGACCTGAAGACCGATAAAACCCAGGCAGATGCCGCCCACACTCAGGGTGAGCAGCGGGATGAAGTTGGGGCTGTAGCGCAAATAGCTCAGCAGGACCGCCCCCAGACAGAAGCCGCAGGCCGAGCCCGCTCCCAGCCAGCGGACGTGGGGGCGCGACTGGCGGCCCCAGTGGTGGCCAATGCTGAGAATGTCACCGACGATGAGCAGCGGCAGCAGTACGCCGAGGACCGTGTCAATGGGCAGCACCAGGGCCAACAGGGGAACGGCCACAAGGCCAACCCCGCCGCCAAAGCCGGCTTTGCCGATCCCGATGATGAGCGTTGCGATAATCCCGACGGCGTAGTACAGCCAGGGGCTTGGCTCAGGCAAGGCGCGCGATCCTCTCTTCCCGGCCGGTGGCGAGCGGCACAGCGTCTCAGCCCACCAGCCAACGCACCGCCACAAGCGCCCCGAGAATGCCGGCCAGGTCGGCCGTCAATCCTGCGGCCAGGGCGTGACGCACCCGTGTGACGCCAACCGCGCCAAAGTAGACGGCCAAAACATAGAACGTTGTCTCGGTACTGCCCTGAAGCGTAGACACCAGATAGCCGACCAGACTGTCCGGCCCCTCGGCCTGCATGATCTCGGCCATAATGCCGTAGGCGCCAGAGCCCGACAGCGGACGCAGCAGGGCCATGGGCAGGGCTTCGGCCGGAAAGCCGATCAGGCTGAGCCCTGGGCCGACCACGGCAATGATGGCGTCGAGCAGGCCCGAGGCCCGGAACATGCCGGCCGCAACGATAATGGCGACCAGAAACGGAATGATTCTGAGCGCGACCTGAAAGCCCTCTTTCGCCCCGGTAATCATGGCGTCATACACGGCCACCCGTTTGGCCATGCCATACACCAGCATCAGCACAATCAAGACCGGCAGCAGCCAGGTGGAGACGGCGTCCCGCAGCACCTCGCCGACCGACAGGCCGCTAGCCAGGCTGGTCCGCAGATGGACGATGAAACCAAGGCTCAGAGCGGCCAGCGTCACCAGCGCGGCAAGACAGCCCGGCCGCGAGGTCGGTCGGTCGGCGCCGAGAGCGTCCTGGTCAGGGGACGGCATGTCCTGGTTCGGGCGGGAGACGGGGGTCTCGGACAGACCCGCCGCCGGTCCGACCGGTACGGCCC
>JAAXHF010000057.1 GCA_012271025.1 Deltaproteobacteria bacterium
CCGAATTTCTACTTTGGCTGCGAGGCCGACGATCCCCTCAACGCCACGGCCTTTCAGACCAGGATGAACCCCTTTGGCGCACGCCTGGGGGCCATCTTCAGCTCAGACATCGGCCACTGGGATGTGCCCGACATGAGCCACGTCCTGGCCGAAGCCTACGAGTTGGTGGAAAAAGACATTTTGACCGAGCGCGATTTTGAAGATTTTGTATTTACCAATCCGGCCGCGCTGTGGACGGGGATGAACCCCGACTTCTTCAACGGCACGGTGGTCGAAGACGCGCTCAAGACGCAAGCCGCCTGATCTGTAAACAGCGAATATCCCTTGTCTTTCGGACTCGGTTTACGTATGAAGGACTGAGCGCTCATTCGGGTTTTTGTATGGAAACAAAAGAATGGCCGGTCTGCCGGCAGTGCAGTCGGGGAGTGCTCGTCCCACTCTCGGACTATGGGCCGCACGGCGGCGATATCCCGTTCAAAGTCTGGGTGTGCCATAATCCGGACTGTGGCTTCAGCCTACGCATCGACAAAGGCCAAGTGAGCGCCGAGCACGTGACTCAGCCCTCATCCCCGGCCCAGCGGAAGCTCAGAAGATAGCGGCACCCCAAGGGCGAACGGTCAGTCTGGCGCCCTCCGCCAGAGCCTTCGACGTTCGTCCGCACGACCCTGCTGACCATCACACACGAAGGAGGACAGTATGAAATTCGGGATGTTTCTGCCGACAATCGGTCCCTACGCCTCAGGACCGGACGCGCTGCACGCCCAGCGGACGCTGGCCCAACAGGCCGAAACCCTGGGTTTTGACTCCATCTGGGTGCCCGACCACGTTGTCTTCCCCAAAACGATCAACTCCACCTATCCGTATAACGACACCGGCCGGATCGGGACCGCCCCTATTCTGGACCCCCTGGTGGCGCTGAGCTTTCTGGCCGGCGTGACCACCAGCATCAAGCTGGGGACCTTCGTGCTGGTCCTGCCGCACCGCAACCCGATCGTTACCGCCAAGATGTGGGCTTCACTCGATGTGTTGTCCGGCGGACGCACCATCTTCGGGGCCGGCATCGGCTGGCTGGAAGAAGAGATCACACTGCTCGGCGCGCCGTTTCGTCGCCGCGGCGCATTGAGCGATGAGTACCTGCGGGCGATGAAGACTCTGTGGACGCAGCCCGATCCGGAATTTGAGGGAGAATTCGTCAGCTTCAGCGATATCGAGTGCGAGCCAAAGCCGCTCCAGCAGCCGCCACCGATCTGGATCGGCGGCCACTCGGCCCGCGCCATGCGGCGAGTGGTCGAGTTTGGCGACGGCTGGCTGGCCGTGCCCAAGAGCGTTGCCGCGTTTCATGAAAGCCTGGGCGCCCTGCGGGTCGCCGCCGAACAAGCCGGTCGGGCGATGAGTGATATCCCGATCATGATCAGCCCGATGTACGTCGATTCGGTCGATGCCTACGTCGAAGAGTTCAAACGCTACAGCGCCATGGGCTACGATTCCTTCTTTGCCGCGCTGCCCTTCTGGGCGCGGGGGCTGGACGGCATTCAGCAGGCCATGGACGACTTTGTGCGCAAGATGAACATGTGAGCCGGCAAGGGATAGTCATGGGATGGGCAACGATTGACGGGCTCAGGATTCACTACCACACCGCCGGAGACCTTGCCGCACCACGCGGTCGCCGCATCCTGTACGTGCACGGCACGGGCTGCGACGGGCGGGTGTGGGCACGTCACATGGCAGCCCTGGCCGACCGCCATGCTGCGGTCGCCATTGACCTGCCCGGCCATGGTCGCTCGGAGGGCGACGGTTTTCGGGGGGTGCCGGATTATGCCTATTGTGTGGCCCGGCTCATCGCCCACCTGGGCTGGGACCGCTGTGTTGTCGCCGGCCACTCCCTGGGCGGGGGTATCGCCCTGGCCCTGGCCGTCTACCACGCCGAGCTGCTGGACGGCCTGCTGCTGATCGACACCGGGGCTCGGCTGCGCGTTGATCCAAGCATCCTGGAAAATGCCCGCCGGGTGGTCGAGGGCGAACAGCCCTTGGCGCTTGACCCGCGCATGGGCTATGCCAAAAGCACGCCGCAGTCGGTGATTGACGAAATCGAGGCGCTCACCGCCGACACCGATCCGCGGGTCACCTACAAAGACTGGATCAGCGACGACAGCTTTGACTTCATGAGCCGGCTGAGCGGCATTCGGGTCCCGAGCCTGGCCATTTGCGGTGATGAGGACCGCTTCACCCCGGTCAAGTACCACGTCTACCTGCGCGACCGGATGCCAAACTGTCAGCTGGCCATCATCACTCGGGCCGGCCATTGGACGTATGCCGAGCAGCCGCAGACCTTCGACCGGGTCGTCCGCTCCTACCTGGATGCGCTTCCCTCGCAGCGGCTCGAATAGCGCGGCAGACTTTCGTCAAAGCAAAAGGAGACAGGCTGATGGCGGACTACACCACGGTGTTCGGCTCGCTTGACCGCTACGAAAAGGGGCGGCTCGAAATCATCGACGACGACCCGCGTCACTACGCCTTTTCCAATGTGTTCGAGGTGGCGGCTCAGGCTCAGCCGTATGAAAAAATCGCGGTGGCGAAAAACCTGGAATACGTGGTCGAGGTCATGCGTGCCGAGGGCCGCTCGGACTGGTTTGCGTGTGCCCACGACGAGTTTGCCGTGGTATTGGACGGCCAGGTGGAGATTCATCTGCTGAAGCTCGACGATCCGCGCTCCGTCCTGGCCCGGGATGCCCACGGCGCGGTCCGTGTTCCCGGCAGCCCGGTCGGCCGCAAAATGGGCTGGATGAAACTCCGCCGTGGCCATCAGGCCCTGCTGCCCGCAGATGCGGCGTATCAGTTTGTCGCCGCCCAGCCCGGCGTCGTTCTGCTGCAAACCCTGCGCGGCGGTCTCACCGTCGAAAAGTGGGCCGAGGTATGTCAGACGTAACGCGACAGACCCGGAGGAGAGACACCATGCCGAGCGCTTCAGATCCCCATCCCACCACCGGCTATACAAGCTTTCAGTTGGGCCGATTCTCGTTCAGCCGGAACGAATATTTTGTGACCGTCAGCTGGCCCGCCCGGGAAACCCAACTGTCCCACACCATGCCGGTTGACGCCTTCCTGCGCGCTCTGGTCCGAGACGTAGCCTGGGACTTCTTCTATGGCTGGGTCAATTTCGACACCGTGCTGGGTACGCGCAACAGGTATGGCCGGGTGGAACTGTACGCCGGCCGGTATGACGACAGCTACCACCGGGCCGGCCTCGACTATGTCGAAAGTTTTGACACGCCCCGGATTCTGGAGACCTTCCGAGCCATGCTGGCCGACTGGACCAACGCCGGCTTTGACCCCTTTGCCGCTCCGGCCGAGACCGGCACGTCCGTATTTGGTAAAAAACACGGGACCAACAGAGCTGCGATCGACCGTCAGCGGGAGGTGTGCAAACGCATGCCGGGCTTACCCGGCGATGCCTCCCTGCGCTCGGACGCCAACGGCTATCCGGTCAACCGGGCGTTTGCCGACGTGGACCAGACGGAACCGGAAGTTCACGCCGAGCCCGGCTTTGAGCACGAGGTCCACGCCTTCAATCTGTTCAAGTATCTGTCCCGCTCGGACGTGACCTGGAACCCGTCGGTCGTCTCGGTCTGCCGCAACAGTCTGTTCTGTCCGACCACCGAGGAACACATCCTGCCCGTCATTCACGGCAACGACCGGGTCGAGTGGTTTATTCAGCTCAGCGATCAGATCACCTGGCAGGTCAGCGACAAGGAAACTGGCCGCCCCCGGGCGCGGGTCATCATGAAGCCGGGCGATGTGGCGGCCATGCCGGCCGATATTCGGCACCAAGGCTTCTCGCCCAAGCGGGCCATGCTGCTGGTGTGGGAAAATGCCACGCCGGGTCTGGCCGACCGATACGACGCGGGCGAGCTGCCGCCCTACCCGATTGCGCTGTAGTCGGCCGTCCCCGGTTCGGCCTACACGGCCTGGGCCCGCTCCACGATCGGCGCCACCCGGTCGATACAGCCGAGCGGGTTGCCCTCGGCAATCTCCTTGGCAAACGGCTGTGAGAAGAGCACGATCCGACTCGCCCCCGCATCCCGGAAGGCGGCCAGCTCGTCGGCCGACAGGCCGCCGTCTTTGGGATCGACAAAGGCCGACATCTGGAGCGCGTCCGGGTCACGCCCGGCTTCCCTGGTCAGCTCCCGAATGGTGTTGACCTTGGCTTTATAGTCTGCGGGATCAAACGCCAGCGGACACCAGCCGTCATAGGTGCGGGCGACCCGTTCGAGCGCTTTTGGCACGTGTCCGCCCAGAAAAATCGGCGGACCGGACGGCTGGACCGGTTTGGGATCGCAATACACGGGCGGGAACTGGACCATTTCGCCCTGATAGCTCGGCTCCTCCTGGGTCCAGCACAGGCGCAGCGCCTCGGTCGTCTCACGCAGCCGTCTCCAGCGCAGCCGAAAACTGGTGCCCATGACCTCGGTCTCCTCTCGCAGCCAGCCCGCGCCGACCCCGATCATGACCCGACCGTTGGAGTACATGTCGAGGCTGGCAATGACCTTGGCCGTGATCAGCGGCTCGCGCTCCGGAAACAGACAGATGCCGGTCGCCAGCTTGAGGCGCGAGGTCACCGCCGCAGCCATGGTCAGGGCCACAAACGGGTCTGCCCAACGGTTGTAGTGCCGGGGCAGCGTCCCTCCACCCGGGACTTCGGTTTTGAAGCCGACCGGAATCACCGGGTGTTCGGGAATCCACAGCGACTCAAAGCCGAGGCTCTCGACCCGCTGGGCAATGTCGGCGATGTTCTTGGTATCGGACGTGGCTGGAACGAGAATGCCAATCTCCATTGTCTCTTCCCCCTTTTCATATCATTTGAATCGGAGAAAAACCGTTGCGAGCGGCGGGAGAACAAGGCGCGAGAAGATGAGAAACCGGAGTGTACATAAGGGTACATGAGGATTTTGAGTCTTCGAGGAACGCCGTTATCCCAAGCGCAGCAGGTTTTTCCTTCAGTCGAGTGGAATGCTGTCCATGGGCAGCAGAAAGGCCCACAGGTCGCGTCGGACGCCGGCATTTTTCATGGCCAGCTGGGCCGAACGAATGACCTCGCCGGCCTTGGTTGCGTCCCGGTACCAGCGCGCGCTGGCCCAGGCCGCCGGCGTGTGATCGACGATGGCCAGGGCCGCAGTCTCATAATAGCCCCGGATGTCCTGGGCCACCCGAGCCGGAATACCGGGGATTTTGGCTTCTTTCCACGGCGTGCCCTGAGCGATCCGAATAAACGCCTCAAGCGCCTGCGGAATATCGTCGGGACTGAGTGTGCGTGCGGCGGCGCCCCGCTCGCCGTGCTCGGCCACCGCCCGGTCATAGGCGGCCCGCAGACCGCGCGCCTCATCCACCGCCGGGTGAGCGTCGGGATCGTAGCGGGGCGGCAGCGCGCACACCAAAACCTCCGAGCCCTCGTCGGCCACCCGCTCGGGAAAATCTTCCAGGGTCGGCTGACCGCGCTCCAGCAGGGAGAAGCCGTGCGCCAGCACCCGGTGCTGGAAGGCTGCATCGCCGGGCTTGCCAAGCGGACGGCCGAGCGGGAAGTCGCAAAACAGACCGCGCGGCGGGGCGGTGTTGACCAGCTGCTCACGGATCGAGCCGAGCACGATTGTCGCCATACCGGCCGCCTCAAAAATATGGGCCAGCGTACTCACGGTACGCGTGCACAGCGGTCACACCGGGGTGAGCACGACGACATCAACGCCCTGCCCGCGCAGAGAGGCCGCCCCGGCCGGGCCGCCGTCGGTGCGGATCTGGGCCAAGTCAAACTGGTTGCCGGCGTAGGCCAAATGCTGGTCGGCCACCCTCCCGATCCGGCCCTGGGCGGCGAGTTCATCCAAGCGGTCCAGCGGAAACATCACGTTCAGGTCGAGCGCTACGCCCGAGGCGTCGAAGTTCGGACTCCAGTGGCCGACCAGATAGTCACGCCGCGCGCCGTCGAGCACCCGATAGCTGGTATCCATGGGCGCAAAGTCATCCTGGTCGGGATGGTGGAGCGAGGCTGAGGTGACCAGCGCGACGGTCGCCCGCTCCAGCGGCGGAGGAACGCTGAAGGCCGGGTTCTCAAAAACCGGACACTCAATGTTGCGGACCGCATCTTTGATTTCGGTATCGGACATGCCGCCTCCTCAGTCGAGCTTGTAGACCCTGGCCACGTTCTGGCCCAGGATACCGCGTCGGGCCGCGTCGGTCATCGGCGCCACCATCTCGCCCAGCTCCTCCAGATAATTATCGGGATGGTCGGGATGGGGATAATCGCTGGCCCAGAAAAACTTGTCCTCACCGACCATGCCGGTCAGCGCGCTGATGGTCCGTTCCTCCGGGTCGGCCGAGATATAGCACTGACGCTTGAAGTAGTACGAGGGCGGGTGTTTGAGTCTGACCGTTGCGCTGAGCGTCGTGCCCTTGAAGATGGCGTCGGCCCGGTCCAGGAAGTAGCCGATCCAGCCGGCCTGCGACTCCAGCACCACGGTCCGCAGACGCGGGAAGCGCTCGAACACGCCGAGCTGAAAGAAGGTGGCAAAGGCGTGCTGCACGCCCTGGCCGGCAAACAGGTCGTTATACCAGGCCGCCCAGCCGAACTTGTCATAGCGATGGTGGATGCTGAACTCGGGCGGCTCAAAGGTCGGATGAATGGCCAGCGGCACGTCGAGGTCTTGGGCGGCGGCAAACACCACGTCGTGGCGCGGGTCGCCGTGCGGGATGCGCGTCAGCGTGAACGGCGCGACAAAGGCGCCTTTGCAGCCGTCCTCGACGGCCCGGTGCAGCTCACGGGCGGCTTCTTCGGGCTCACCCAGAGACACATGGGCGATCGGCACCAGCCGTCCGCCGGAATCACGGCAGAAGTCGGCGATCCAGCGGTTATAGGCTCGGCAATAGGCGGCCGACAGCTCGGCATCGAACAGCTCGGCTTCCCACACCAGGCCGAGCGTCGGATACAGCACGGCCTTTTCCATGCCCTCCTGTTCGAGGAGTGCCAGCCGTTCCTTCATATCCATGGTGCCAAACGCGGCGCCTCTCAGGTAGGTCTGCTCGGGGCTCATCCGAATGGCCCGCATGTCTTCCGGGCTGACCTCGCCGTCCATGGCCCGGCGGCGCAGCTGCTGGGCTTCCTCGACCTGCTTGCCCATGCCGCCCAGCGTCCCCAGCATGCCGGGTTTGACCAGCTTGGCCCGCTTTTGATCGACCTCCAGATACTCATAGCCATCCTCGCCGACCCGCAGGCGCAGGGCCCGCTCACGGTAGCGGGGTTCGAGATAGGTTTCCCACAAATCGGGCGGTTCCAGAATGTGTCCGTCACAATCAATCACTACAGGTTCTGCCATCATCGCCTCCGTCCTCTCGCATGTGCGCCCACAGGTCAATCATGTCTGCGGCGGGCTCGTCAAGTAGCCCGCCGCTCTTGAGCCGCCATCCCTGAGCAGCTTCCCCGCATAGCCACTGCGACTTGAACGGTAAATCACTTCTTGTGATAGAGCCACAACCTTGCCATGCACCAGACCTTGGCCTGACGGATAGTTGACATTTGTGACGATTATGGACAGTGTGCATGTGTCACACGCGGGCAGTGTTTCAGCAAGTGAAAGAGGAGGAGCCCCTTGTCCGCTGCACTTTCAAAAGACGAACAGTCTGAGAGGACCCGGAGAGCCTTGATCGGCGTTGCCCGGGATATGTTTACTGAGCAGGGCTATGCGCAAACCGCGACAGAAGAGATTGTGCGACGCGCCGGGGTAACCAGAGGCGCGCTGTACTACCACTACCGCGACAAAGCGGACCTGTTCAAGGCGGTGTTTGAGGAAGAGAGAACGGCCCTGATCCAAGCGGTTCTCGAGCGTATACAGGCGGCCGAGGGCGACACCTGGCAGCGCTTCGTTGTGACGGGCTGCCACGCTTTTATCGAACATGCCTCAAACCCGAGCGTGCGGCGTATTGTCCATACCGACGGTCCGGCGGTCCTTGACTGGGCCACCCTGCAACAGAGTGGGCCGGGGCTGATGCTGTTGCGCACTGTGTTCACACGGTTGATGGCCGAGGGACTGATCGAAGAGCAGCCGGTCGAATCCCTGGCCCGCCTGGCCTGGGCCATGCTCTTTGAGGCGGCTATCTATATCGGCCAGGCTGGCGATAGTGCGGAAGCCCGTGGGGAAGTGCTCGACACGCTGCTTCGCCTCATCGCCGGGTTGCGGCCCGCCCCCTAGACCGGAAAGTACGGGTTCA
This sequence comes from Deltaproteobacteria bacterium, assembly GCA_012271025.1. The sequence goes on from JAAXHF010000057.1 coordinate 8,251, forward strand.
TGGTGCGGGGGGAGAGGTCAAGCATGTCTCCGGGAAGCCCGCCAAGTAGCCCGGTCGCCTGTGCCCGACGCTCTTAAGCCGCCATCCCCGAGCGGCCACCCTGCACAGCCACATGAAACCCGCGCCGTTTGCCTACCACGCCCCCCGCACTGTGGACGAAGCCGTGTCTCTGCTCGGGCGCTACGGTGACGAGGCCAAGGTGCTGGCCGGTGGTCAGAGCCTGATGCCTCTGCTGAACTTCCGTCTCAGCGTGCCGAGCGTCCTGATCGATATCAACCGAGTCTCAGAGCTGGCCTATATTCGGCATCAGCACGGTCAGCTTCACATCGGGGCTGTGACCCGTCAGCGTCAGATCGAGTTTTCTGAGCTGGTATCCCAGCACGTGCCGCTCCTGCATCGGGCGACACGGCTGATCGGCCATCTCCCGATCCGTACCCGGGGGACCATCGGAGGGAGTATGGTCCACGCCGACCCGGCGGCCGAGTACCCGACCGTAGCCGTGGCTCTGGGCGCCGAATTTGTCATCCGGGGACCACGCGGCAGCCGAGTGGTGGCGGCTGAAGACTTCTTTGTGGGCTATCTCAGCACCGTACTCATGCCCGACGAACTGTTGCTTGAGGTCCGCTTTCCAACCGTGTGTTCCAGCTATGGCCACGCGTTTGTCGAGTTTGCCCGGCGCCACGGAGATTTTGCTCTGGTCGGGATCGCCGCGCTGCTTGAGGTGCAGGACGACCGCTGTCGCTCAGCCCGGCTGGCGACTGCGGGGCTCGGCCCACAGCCGGTCCGACTCCGGGAGGTCGAGCAGCTGCTCATCCAAGACGGACTGGGCGAGGCCAGCCGCCGGGCGGCGGCCACGCGGGCGGCCGAACTGGTTGAGCCGGACAGCGACCTGCACGCCTCGGCCGAGTTCCGGCGTCACCTGACCCGGGTCCTCAGTCAGCGGGCGATCCAACAGGCGGCGGCCCGCCCCTAGGAGTTTGCGCCATGACTGACCGGCAGTCCGTTCAGCTGACGATAAACGGTGTGACCTATAGCGGCCAGGTCGAGCCGCGCACCCTGTTGGTCGATTTCCTGCGTCATGATCTGGGCCTGACGGGCAGCCACGTTGGCTGTGAACACGGTGTTTGCGGAGCGTGTACCATTCTGGTCAACGGTGAGGCCGTTCGGTCGTGTCTGATGCTGGCCGTCCAGGCCGATGGCGCCCGGCTGCTGACCGTTGAAGGGCTGGCCCAGGACGGCCGACTCCACCCATTGCAAGACGCGTTCCGGGAACACCACGGGCTCCAGTGCGGCTTCTGTACCCCGGGCATGCTGCTGACCGCGTACGATCTGCTGCAAACACACCCAACTCCAAGCGAGCAGGACATACGCGCCGGGCTGTCCGCCGTCCTGTGCCGGTGTACCGGCTATCAGGGGATTGTCGGGGCGGTTCAGGCTGCGGCAAAACGACTGAAGGCGAGCACGACATAAATGGCGGCGCTCAGCCCAAAACTCGTTGGTGCCAGAGTCAGGCGGACAGAAGACCTGCGCCTGCTGACCGGACAGGGGAGCTATGTCGACGATTACCGGCCGCCCGGTCTGCTGCACGCCGCCTTTGTCCGCAGTCCGTATGCCCATGCGCGCATTACCCAGCTCGACGTGTCGGCCGCACTGCGGCTCGACGGCGTGATCGCCGTCGTAACCGGCCAGGAACTCGCCCGAGAAATCAAACCTGTCCGGGCCGGCTCAACAATGGCGGATTACAAGGAAACCGGTTTTCCGCCCCTGGCAGTCGACACGGTTCGGTTCGTGGGCGAGGCGGTTGCCGTTGTGGTGGCAGACAGTCGCTATAGTGCCGAAGACGCGATTGAGCAGATCCGGGTTGAGTATGACCCGCTCGAAGCGCTGAGCGATGTCGAGCAGGCCCTGACCCAGACCGCGGTTGTGCTCCACGAGGAGGCCGGCAGCAACGTCCTCCTGTCACGCCAGTTTACAGCCGGAGACGTTGACGCGGCCATGGACAGCGCGCCGGTCCGTGTCCGGGAGCGCTTTCGGTTTCATCGTCATACGGCCGTGTGCATGGAGAACCGGGGCTGTGTGGCCGAGTATGCGGCGGGCAGCGCAAGCCTGACGCTACGCTCGGCAACCCAGTGTCCGGGTTTGCTGCGCGATGCCCTGGCCGAGCTGCTGGATATGCCCGAGCACAGCGTCCGCGTAGTGGCGGCTGACGTAGGCGGCGGCTTCGGCGCAAAGTCGTCCCTGTATCCTGAAGAGCTGACCCTATGCGCCGTGGCGAAACGCCTGGGGCGTCCGGTGAAGTGGATCAGCGACCGACGCGAAGACCTGATGACCTCGACCCAGGCCTGGGACGAGATTGTCGATGCCGAACTGGCCGTGCAGCAGGACGGAACGATTGTCGGCCTACGGGCCGAGGTCGTGTCGGATATCGGCGCCTATTCCATTTATCCCTGGACTGCAACGGTCGAACCGGTCCAGGCCGTCAGCTTTTTACCCGGTCCCTACCGCATCCCCCACTACCGGGGTCGAACCCGGGGGGTGGCCACGTGTAAGGCGCCAATGGGTCCCTACCGGGGGGTGGGCCGACCGTTGACGACCTTTGTGACCGAGGGCTTGATTGACCGGGCGGCTCGCCGACTCGGTCGAGATGCGGCTGAGCTGCGTCTCCAGAATTCCATTCGTGCCCAGGATTTCCCGTATAAAACGCCCTCCGGCATCGTCTGGGATCGGGCCAGTCTGGTCGAGTGTCTGGAAAAAGCCCGCGCCGTCCTGGACGAGAAGACGACGCGCCAATGGCAGGCCGAGGCGCGAGCGGACGGCCGCTGGGTTGGCATCGGTTTTGCCAGCTATATTGAGCTAACCGGGGTGGGCTCGGCCATTCCGGTTTCTCCGGGCATGCCGGTCTCGACCGGGACCGAGGCGGCGTTCCTGCGTGTGGACCCGTCGGGGACGGTCACCGCCACGTTCAGCGTTGCTCCCCAAGGCCAGGGGCATGAGACCGCTCTGGCCCAGCTCATCGGTGACGCCCTGGGTGTCAGGTTTGAAGATATCCGGGTCATCTGTGGCGACACCGCCCTGGCCCCGCACGGCACCGGCACTTATGCCAGCCGCAGCGCGGTCATTGCCGGCGGAGCGGCAATCCGAGCCGGGCAGGCACTCAAGGAAAAAGCCCTCCAGATTGCCGGGCACATGATGGAGAGCAGTCCGTCTGCCCTCGATATCCAGGATGGGGAGGTCTTCATCAGGGGCAAGGCGGACCGACGCCTGCCCTTTCGGGAAGTGGCCAGAGCCGCCTACGGCGGTCTGCGCCGTCTGCCCAAAGACATGGAACCCGGGCTTGAGGTGACGCGTTTTTATGACCCCTATTTTGGGACTGCCTCAAACGCCACCCACGTGGCAGTCGTCGAGGTCGACCGAGACACCTACCAGGTCAAGATTGAGCGCTACATTGTGGTCGAAGACTGTGGGCGGATCATCAACCCCATGATCGTTGACGGCCAGGTGCGGGGCGGCGTAGCCCAGGGCATCGGCGCAGCCCTGTACGAGGAGGTCGTGTATGACGAAGCGGGTCAGCTGCTGACCGGCTCCTTGGTCGACTACCTCGTTCCCACCGCCTCAGAACTGCCACCGGTCGAGGTCTACCATATCGAAACGCCCTCCCCGACCACCTTGGGCGGCTTTCGGGGGATGGGTGAAGGAGGGACGATCGGTGCTCCAGCCGCCCTGGCCAACGCCGTCTCGGACGCCCTTGCCCCGCTGGGAATTGAGATAAACGAGCTGCCGGTCACCCCACAGCGCCTGTTTGAGCTGATACGCGGAAAAAATGATAAATGATGAACGCTGAATGATGAACGGCGGATAAGGCCTGGGGCCGGTTCAACCGTTCTGCTCACTCCATAGCGCTTGTTTGAGCTGATGCGGGGAAGAGAAGAAGTGATGAATGGCTTAACTTTTGCCTTTTGACCTTTGCCTTTTGACTTCATATCCGAGCGCTACAGCTTCTTGTCCAGATAGAACCGCATGTACTCGCTGCTGGTTTCAATCTGTCCGGCAAAAGAGCTGAGCACGGTTTCCAGTTCTTGCATCTGAAACGGTCGCCCCAGACAGGCCTCCAGCGTCTGGCGACGAATCAGGCACTCGGTCTGTGTCTCAATCCGGATATACGCCGTGTGGTCTTCGATGCGGATATCTCGGTCAGGATTGTCCTGATGGATGGCCTCAACAGCCGCGTCGGCGATTTCTCCGGCGCTCAGGACCGGGCCAACCGTGTTCTTGCCGGTTTCAGCGCTCATAGGCCGCTCACACCCCAACCCGCCGGGGCTCAATCCCAGCGACATCGACATAGACCTCGCCAGCCTCGATTTTGACCGGATAGCGCGCCAGCTCGCAGTCATCGGGATTGATGCCTCTGCCGGTGATCACATCGAACTCCCAGCGGTGTGAGTTGCAGATCAGCACCCGCCGTCCGTCAAACTCCCCGGCCGATAAGGGAAAACTCTGATGTGGACACTCGCCCTGGATGGCGATCAGCTCGCCGTCTCTGGGATAGACGAGGACGATCGTGTGTCCGTCAACCTCGAACTCGGCGAGGTCGCCCTCCCAGACCTCATCGGCTCGACACACCCGGGTAAACGCCATGGTCTTTCGCCACGCTTCAGGACAGCCCGATCTCCAGACCGGACACAAAGGCGTGGAGTGCGCCTCTTGCCGTGTCCGCCGCCTGTGGACTGTCGGGCAGCGCCCGGCAGTAGACCTCAATCGCCTGCTCTGCCGGGCCGAGCCACTTCTCGACCCAGCCGCGCATCACCGCGATATTGTCGGACTGCTGGGCGGCAAACCGCACCAGGGCGGTACTCCAGGTCCGCGAACGCTGGACATCGCGGTACTCTGAATCGGCAATCAGGCCCAGCAGGCTATCGCCGTGCGCCCGCGCCGTTTCGGCCAGCTGGCGCACCACCGCCTCATCGAGGGCGGGCTTGGCCACAAGATTCAGGGCCACAAAGCTCTCACCCCAGTCGTAGGCAACCAGGACGCGTTCCATCAGCCGCCGAAACCCTTGCCAGGCCGCATCGTTCTCCCAGCGCTGGCGTTCCGCGCTGCCGAAGCCCCTGTCTGGATAGGTCTGCCTGAGTTCGGCCGTGCGGTAGGCAAGGTGGGACACACACCGCATGGCGTCGGCAGCCTGGTACAGAGCGCAGTTCCGAATCGTACTCGACGGGACAATCTGGACCAGATAGTGGGAGGCCATCTGCACGGTATGGAAGACATAGCGCGCCGGACTGTACAGACGCGCCAGCACGTCCACCCAGGCCGGATCGAGACCGGCGTCGTAGTGCCGCTCGTTGTGCTGGTCAAGCAGGCCCTCAACGTAGGTCTCCTGCTGGTCCTGTACGGCATTATACGCCCGGTAGGTCATCTCATCCGGGTCACGGAACGCCTCCCAGTCACAGCCCCGCAACGGAGAGGCGTGCCGGTAGCGCTTGAACCAGGCGGACAGCGGGATATTGGGACCCAGCTCAAACGGTGACTCGGCCTGCGTGGCGTTATACATGAGATTGGTCGAGACAATCTCATACTCGCTCGGACGCCGCCGCCGGTCGGCCAGATGACTCCAGGTTCGGAGCGGCTTGAGGGGTTCGGATTCCTTACTCATAGTACAGTTCGATACTGCTCATTGGGCTGAGGCCGGCCTGGGCGACGGTCATATCGGGGGGAAATGGCTCGGTCGCCCCCAGCGCGCGTACCCGCAGTGGCCTGTCGGCGCGTTTATTCTTGTCAAAGCCGATGCTCAGGGCCGCCGCCATCTCGCACACTTCGTCCATGGTGTTGTCGGTATCCACCACGGACAAATACAGGACGAACTCGTCGTGCAGATTATGCACGAGCGGAATGTGTGCCACGCGCCTCCTCCGAATCTTGCTCAGGCGGCCTCGGTGCGGGCCTGGCGGTAGGCTTCGACCCAGCCGTGCTTGAGCGCATCCCCGCCCTGTTCGCCCTGGTGCAAATCGAAGTAGGCGAGCAGACCGTCGAGCGTGGGCGGCTGGATCATGCCCGCCACCATGCGGTCGGCAACACTCAAATGGTCCTGGTAGCGCTCGGGATCCTGCTGGAAAATCCAGCGATCTACCTCAGACCCGAAGTGATAGGTCCGCCCCTTGTGTTCGAGCGGATAGTCTTTCAGCGGCCGCCCGGTTTTGCCCGGCGCCCAGCCCGGCGTGCCGGTCACCGGCACCTGAGACATATTACACAGCGGAATCATGGTCGGCAGGACGGTTTCCACCGGCCCGTGTGCGACAAAGCGCTCAATGATCGGCTCCCAGAAGTGCGCGCCCCAGGTCTCCTCCCAGCCCGGATATTTGTCTTCCAGCCATTCTCGCTCGGCCGGACTGACCCCGGGCGGCACATCCCACCAGACCGACTGGTGGAAGGTCCAGATGCCGGCGTGCATACCGTGGTGGCGGGTATCGAGGTCGTCCAGCATGATGTCCCAATACCACGGCCGGTCCAGACCAATGTCGACCAGGGTCCGTTCGAACTGGCCGAAGACCCATTCGAGCATGAATTCCTTGAAGGACTGTTGGCGGCGCTCAAGCGGTGTGTAGTAGTCCATCGACGGGCCGGTCACCGTGGCGAACAAGGTCCAGGCCCGCCATATGGCGATATCAACCAGGCGCTGGGCGTCATCTTTGTGGCCGTTTTCAATCAGGATTTTCACGACCGGCCCACCGATCTGGGCGTGGCGGGCCTCGTCGGTCTGGATGCTGGAAGCCAGATTGGAGAACACCATGTCACCCGCCTTGGCCGCATCGGCCGCCAAGCCCAGGAACTGCAGGTTTGAGAACCCGGTCTCAAAGGCAAAGGTCAGCATGACCGCCACCCCGACCGCATCGCGTGCCGACATGATATCGTCAAACAGATGGCGGGCCGCCACGACCGCCCACTCGTTGGTATGCATCGACTTGGCCGCCCAGTCGAACTGCCGGCTGCGCTGGACGTGCTCGTGCGGAAAATAGAGCTGAATCTGGCCGTGGCGGTTTTCGTCCAAGGAGCCGAAGGTGGCCATATTGCGCATGCCGCCGGCCTTGCCAAAGCGGGCCATGCGCGATTCGGCACCCGACGCCATGGCCTCAAGAATCGCAAACGCCCCGTAGTGCAGCTTCAGAATGCTGACCCAGCCCGGCTCTGCCGTGTCCAGAAAATTGGCCCGTTGCAGGGCGGCTTTGACCGCATACACCCCGGCGTCTTTTTCTCGCTGCGTCCGCACATACTCGCGGTACGTCACCTTATAGGGCTCGTCGTAGCCGTCCCAGGTCTCGAGCGGCAAACCCAGCGCGCCGCTCTGCTCCTCGGGAAAGAGTTCGTCTTCGGTGACATAGGTCGGGCTCCAGGTGGTCGAACGGGCGATATCGTACCAGTCAGCGCGCTTGAGCAGGGCCATGACAGCTTCCTTACTTCATTGGTCGGACAGCTATGAATCTGTCCGCTGGGCCAGGATTTCCTCTTCCACCTCGACCAGCTTGTCCTTGCCGAAAAAGAGTTCGTCCCCGACAAAAAAGCTCGGCGCGCCAAACACGCCGCGGGCCACCGCATCCTCGGTATTCTCGATCAGCCGCTGTTTGATCGCCGGCTGCTGTACGCCGGCCAGGATGGCCTCGGCGGGCAGGCCGGACGCGGCCAGCGCCTCCCGCATCACCTCGGCCTCGTCCATTTTTTTGGGCTCAACCCACATGTGATGATACACGGCGTCAACGTACTGGGCGAAATAGTCCTGGCTGTGGGCAAACACGGCCCCCCGCATGAGCTGGAGGGTATTGACCGGAAAGTGCGGGTTCCTGGTGTAGGCGGTAATCGCGTGCTTTTTGAGAAAGCGTCGCGTTTCCAGGGCGTAATACTCGGGCTTATTGGCGATGCCCTTGAGCGACACCGCCGGCGAGACGTTGTTGGTGGCCTTGAACACCCCGCCCAGCAGAATCGGGACATAGCTGAATGTCGCGCCGGTCCGCGCCTCAATGGCTGGAATCACGAGGTGTGCCAGGTAGGCGTTGGGACTGCCAAAATCGAAATGAAACTCAAGCCGTGGTGTCATGTCCGACCTACCCCTTGTGTTCAGGGCGTTTGGCTCTCAGGCTGAGGGCAAGACTAAGCCATTTCCCCACTCAGAGCAACACGGGCGAGACCTGAACGCCGTAGCCTCTCGAACTCCCCGGCTGAACGCGCTAGGCTGATGGGAAAAAACAGCGGAGGGACGTATGACAGCAGACAATGCCGCACTCCAGGAGTTGCTCGATAAAAACGCCTGCCAAGAGGTGTTGATCCGTTATGCGCGGGCGCTTGACTGGGTTGATGAGGAGGCGCTGAAAACCGTGTTCTTCCCGGATGCGGAGATCGACTACGGCTTTTTTACCGGCCGTGGGGACGAGTTCATCCCGGTCGTGATTGAGTTGGAACGGGGATTTCTGCGCCGCTGGCACAACAACGGGCCGGCCCTGATCACGCTCAGCGGCGATGTGGCCGAGGCTGAGAGCTATGGCCTGGCTGCGGCCGTCTCTCGGCAGGACGGCCAGACCGTGACCAACGTTTTCGGCGGGCGTTATCTCGACCGCCTGGAACGCCGCGACGGGCGCTGGGGCATTGCCAGGCGGCAGTACCTGTTGGACTGGCAGCGGTCCTTTGAGATGGATGCGGCAAACGAGGCCGTTCCGGGTTTGCCCTGGCTCGACGGAGCGGACCCGGACCATCCGCTATACCGCCGCCTGTAGGAGCCGGACATGGCCATCTGCCGCGTTGCGGTCGGTGAGATTGCCCCGGAACTCTCACCCGGAAGCCAAGCCTGGACCGATCTGATTCGCGACCTTGAGCGGCTTCGACCAGACCTGTTCGTGCTGAACGAGCTGCCCTTTGGTCCGTGGCTGGCCGCCCGCCCCGGCTATGATCGGGACGCCTGGCGGGCGTGTGTCGCTGCGCATGAACAAGGCTTGGCGGCCGTCCACGAACTCGGCGTTCCGACCGTTCTGGGCAGCCGCGCCGTCGATCTTGACGGCCGCCGCTGCAACCAGGGCTTTATCTGGCGCCACGCCGCCGGGCTTGAGGCGATGCATACCAAACAGCATCTCCCGCGCTCGCCCGGCTATTGGGAGACGAGTTGGACCGAGCCGGGGCGGCAGCGATTTCAGCTTAGCCAGGCCGGACCGCTGCGGGCCGGCATGCTGATCTGCACCGACATCATGTTCAACGAACACGCCCGGCAGTACGGACGGGACGGGGTTGATCTTATTGTCGTGCCCCGCGCCACGCCGCCCCTGGTTGCGCATCAGTTCGAGGTGGCCTTACAGATGACCGCGATTGTCTCGGGCTGTTATGTGGCCTCGTCGGACCGTCGGGGAACCGATTCGGCCGGCGAGGCGTTTGCCGGGCGCGGCTGCATCATCAATCCGATCGGCCAGACCGTGGCCGCGACCTCATTTTTCAGCCGGGTGGCGGTGCACGATATTGATACCGATTTCGTGCGCGGTCAGCAGCAGCGCTATCCGTGCAATGTCGTTGACTGAGCGTTACCGACCATCGAGCTGAGGCGTCACCTTCACCGCCACGATCTTGCCGGCCTCGACCCGACCGACCAGAGGCACGGCCCAGTAGGTCAGCCACGCCAACCAGTATCGGCGTTTGTAGGCAGCGTTGATCCGCTCTAAGGTGGGGACATCGGTCACGACGTGTGCCGATCCGACAAAAGCCGGTCCAGTCGCGTCGCTCAGCCATACCTGAGCCGGACTGCCCCGACGGATACGCCGGGCTTTATACGAGTCTGGCGCAGTAACGAAATAGACGGCCTCGCCGTCGTACATGAACCACACCGGCGCGGCCCTGCCCCATTCGCCGTTGGCGCGCTGGGTCGCGATAGAGACCAGTTTGTGCGTCTCCAGAGCCGTTTTTACCGAATCGCTCAGCTGGCCCGCGCCATAGGCGACGGCACACACGCCGAGGGTCAGCAGAATACCGAGAAGAATAGGCATGACAGGGACTCCTCACATCCGTCGGAAACGGTGCGTCGGCTCCGCGCTCAGCTCCGTAAATACGACGCCCCGTTCACATCAATGATGCTGCCGGTGGCAAAGTTGGCCTGGCCGGAGGCCAGAAAGGCGACAATCGCGGCCACCTCCTCGGGCTTGCCGACCCGGTTCAGGGGACTCTGAGCCCGAATCGCGTCTCCGCGCGGACTGGCCAGAATCGACGCCGACATATCGGTCTCGACAAATCCGGGGGCCACCACATACACGAAGATGTTCTCCGGCGCCAGGGCTTGAGCCAGCGACTGGCTCATGATGTTGAGGGCGGCCTTGCTGGAGGCATAGGCCGGGGACTTGGGCGCACCCCGAAAGGCGCCCCGAGACGAGATGTTGACGATCTGGCCCCCGCCGCTGTCCCGCATATGCCGGGCAGCCCAGAACATCACGTTGGACGGGCCGACCAGATTGGTGTCGAGCGTGCGCTGCCAGACATCGTTCCACACCTCATAGTCAACCCGCAGCACAGGTTGCCACTCGTTAATCGCGGCATTGTTGACCACGATATGCAGGCCGCCCATGTCGGCGGTTATGCTCTCGACCATGGCTTGGACCGCCGTCGGGTCGGTCAGGTTGGCCTGGACGATACGGTGCGGCCCGCCGGGCAGCGACGCCAGGGTCTCCTCTGCCGCAGTGCGGTCCTGATTATAGTGAATGGCGATCCGCCCGCCCTGCTGGGCGAGCTGTTGGGCGATGGCGCGGCCGATGCCGCGGGATGCGCCGGTGACCAGAGCGACTTTGTCTGTCAGGCTCATGGATGTGCCTCCGCTTGCGTCTGTGTGCTGGCCCGCAGCCTACCGTAGATTCGAGAAGAATTGAATGATATGGCAGTCCTATGAACAGCCCGGGAGGAAGCTACAGTATGCAGATGACATATCGCCTGACACTCGTCCTCAGTCTCGCTCTGTTTGTGCTGTGCGGCTTGCCGTTGGCGCAGGCTGCGGACGACGACCTCGCGGCTCTCAAAGCCAACTTTGATGCCGAGATGGCCGCCCTCAACAACGGTGACCTGGTCGCCACACTGGCCGAGGCTCACGACGATATCGTGCTGTTCGGGATTTTCTCGCCTTTTCCTTCAAACGGCAAAAAAGAGTTTGAGCAGGCAATAGCCTCCTACTTCGGCAGCTACGCCAAAGCGGAATTTACCCCGGTCTCGCCCCAGTTTCGGATTGTGGGCACGACGGCGGTCTCTTGGGGCCACTACCAGCTGGCCGCCACCGCCAAGAGCGGAGAACAGGTGTCCTACTCGCACGGCCGGTATATCTTTACCCATGTCAAGGTCGATGACACATGGCTCATTCTGAGCATGCACGTCTCGCCGCTCGAACCCTACCGCCAGCCGCCCTTCTAAACTCCGGCGACCTGCGGCTGAGCCTGTCGGTCATGCTCAGCCACCAAGGCGCGGATACGGGGAATCAGCTCTTTGCCGAAGGCTTCGGCATCTTCAAACGGATCGAATCCCCGAATGAGCACGCCGCCAACGCCGAGGGCGTAGTAGCCGACGATCGCCTCGGCGACCTGTTCGGGGGTGCCGACCAGGGCCGTGGTGTTGCCACTCGCCCCTGACACCTTGACCAGGCCGGTCCACAGCCGCTCGTCGTGGACTTCGCCCGTGTCGGCCAGCCGCATCAGGCGGCGGCCGAACTCGGCCTCGCTCGTCACCGCCAGCCGTTGGGGCGAACGTTCCAGTTGGGCCAGAATGCCTCGGGCCTTGTCCCAGGCCGCGCCCTCGGTCGGGGCGATGATGGGCCGAAAGGAGATGTTGAAACGCGGTCGGCGCTTGTACCGGGCGGCCTCGGCGATAATGCGGTCCATCATCGTTTGCACCGCAGCGCGGGGTTCGCCGAACAGCGCGTACACATCGCTGTGCTTGGCCCCGACCCGGACGGCGGCGTCCGACGCTCCGCCAAAATAGATCGGCGCGTGGGGCTGCTGGAAGGGCCGGATTTCGGAAAAGGCTTTGTTCAGGCGGTAGAAACGTCCGGCAAAGCTGAACGGCTTGTCCGCAGTCCAGACCCGGCGCAGGATTTCGAGATACTCGTCGGTCCGGGCGTAGCGTTCATCGTGGCCCAGCCAGTCACCGTCACGGCGCTGCTCCTTGTCCGCCCCGCCGGAAATGATGTGGAGCCACAGCCGCCCATCGGTCAGGTTATCAAACGTGGCCGCAGTCCGGGCGGCCAGGGTCGGCATGACAAAGCCGGGCCGATGGGCAATCAGGAACTTCAGGCGCTCGGTGTGGGCCGCAGCGTACTGGGCAACCTGGAATCCTTCGGCCGAAGAAGACGTATAGCCGACCAGCACCGCATCAAAACCGGCGGTCTCGTGCGCCTGTGAGAAGCGACACACGTAGTCCCGATCAATCCCGCCTCCAATGACGTGGACGGTGGCCCGGCCGGTCGGCGGCGCAACGCCTATCATACCCAAAATGTTCATCGGCATCGGTCTTCCTCCGTGATGGCAGTCCGCTCAGGGCAGCTCGAACTGGAAGGCGTCCGGACGGATGGTCAGCACCGGACAGCGGGCGGTGCGGATGACTTCCTCGGTCACCCCGCCCAGCAGCATATGGG